>DATHXP010000287.1:0-8786 GCA_035459605.1 Halomonas sp.
CTGAACGTTGCAGGATCAATAACCGACCTGAATGCCGTCGCCAGCTCCATCGAGGCAAGCCTGGTGAAGATGACCGCAACCGGCGCCATCGGATCGTCGACGAAACTGATCAACACCAAGGCAGCCAATCTCGATCTGAACACGACAGCGGGCGGCATCTTCGTGAAGGAAGCGAATGATGTCCTCATCGACGCCATCAACAACAATGGCAACGAGATATTCGTCGAATCGGGCGGCACCATGACCCTGGGCTCGAACCTGTCAACCGCAGGTAATGACCTGACACTGAAAGGCAAGCTCGCGCTCACCAATGACGTCACACTGGTAGAGCTGGCGCTGGACCTGGCGCGGCAGACCCTGCGCCCGGGAGGCAGCTTTCTGGTCAAGGTATTTCAGGGCGAGGGGTTTGATGCGTACTTGAAGGAGCTGCGCGCCAGTTTCTCGCGCGCGGTGACCCGCAAGCCCGAGGCGTCCCGGGCGCGCTCACGCGAGGTGTACCTGCTGGCGCAAGGCTTCAAGGGATAATGGCGCAGAAAAACAGTATTTATCAGTACAGCGTATTCAGGCGCTAGTTGAACGCGCACGGCTGATGTAGTGTCGAACGCTATACGTTCGGCCAACAGATTCATGCAATGAGGGTAGTTCTTTGAACGACATGGCGAAGAACCTGATTCTGTGGTTGGTCATCGCAGCGGTACTGCTGACGGTGTTCAACAACTTCAACGTCGAGAGCACGCCGCAGTCGATGAACTATTCCCAGTTCGTCCAGCAGGTGCAAAGCAACCGGGTCAAGAGTGTGACCATCGACGGCTACACCATCAGCGGTGAGCGCAATGACGGCTCGCACTTTCAGACCATCCGCCCGGCGGCTCAGGATCCAAAGCTGATGGATGATCTGCTGTCCAACAACGTGACGGTGATTGGCAAGAAGCCCGAGCAGCAGAGCCTGTGGACCCGACTGCTGATCGCCAGCTTTCCGATTCTGCTGATACTGGCCATCTTCATGTTCTTCATGCGCCAGATGCAGGGGGGCGGCGCCGGCAAGGGCGGGCCGATGAGCTTCGGCAAGTCCAAGGCCAAGCTGCTGTCCCAGGATCAGATCAAGACCACCTTTGCCGACGTGGCCGGCTGCGACGAGGCCAAGGAGGAGGTCGAAGAGCTGGTCGACTTCCTGCGCGACCCCAGCAAGTTCCAGCGCCTGGGCGGCGCCATTCCCCGCGGCGTGCTGATGGTCGGCCCGCCGGGCACCGGCAAGACGCTGCTGGCCAAGTCGATCGCCGGCGAGGCCAAGGTGCCGTTCTTCTCGATTTCCGGCTCCGACTTCGTCGAGATGTTTGTCGGCGTCGGCGCCTCTCGTGTGCGCGACATGTTCGAGCAGGCCAAGAAGCAGTCGCCCTGCATCATCTTCATCGACGAGATCGACGCGGTAGGCCGTTCGCGCGGCGCCGGCATGGGCGGCGGCAACGACGAGCGCGAGCAGACGCTCAACCAGCTGCTGGTGGAGATGGACGGCTTCGAGGCCAACGAGGGCGTCATCGTCATCGCCGCCACCAACCGCCCCGACGTGCTGGACCCGGCGCTGCTGCGCCCAGGCCGCTTCGACCGCCAGGTGGTGGTGCCGCTGCCCGATATCCGCGGCCGCGAGCATATCCTCAACGTGCACCTGCGCAAGGTGCCGCTGGCTGACGACGTCAAGCCGTCGCTGATCGCTCGCGGTACGCCCGGCTTCTCCGGGGCGGATCTGGCCAACCTGGTCAACGAGGCGGCGCTGTTTGCGGCGCGGCGCAACCTGCGCCTAGTCAGCATGGAGGAGCTGGAACTGGCCAAGGACAAGATCATGATGGGCGCCGAGCGGCGCTCCATGGTCATGACCGAGCAGGAAAAGCTCAATACCGCCTATCACGAGTCGGGCCACGCCATCATCGGCCTGGTCATGCCGGAACACGACCCGGTCTACAAGGTCACCATCATTCCGCGCGGCCGGGCGCTGGGCGTGACCATGTTCCTGCCCGAGCGCGACCGCTACAGCCTGTCGCGTCAGCAGATCATCAGTCAGATCTGCTCGCTGTTCGGCGGGCGTATCGCCGAGGAGATGACGCTGGGCGCCGACGGCGTGACGACCGGAGCCGCCAACGACATCAAGCGCGCCACCGAGCTTGCCCACAACATGGTGGCCAAGTGGGGCCTGTCCGAGGAGATGGGTCCGATCATGTACGACGAGGACGAGTCGCATCAGTTCCTCGGCGGCCCGGGCCAGGGCGGCAAGATGAAGTCCGGTGAGACCACCTCCAAGATCGACCGGGAGGTGCGCAAGATCATCGACGAGTGCTACGCCAAGGCCGAGAAGATTCTCGAGGAGAATCGCGACAAGCTGGACGCCATGGCCGAGGCGCTGATTCAGTATGAAACCATCGATGCCGATCAGCTGAGCGACATCATGGAAGGCCGCACGCCGCGTCCGCCCAAGGACTGGGAAGACGGCAAGCCGGGCGGCGGCTCGCCGGTAACCGACGACAAGGCGAAGGAGAGCGCGGGGTCGGATGCCAGCGACGGCGAGCCGGACGACGAGCGCCCCAGGCGCCGCCCCTCCGATCCGCTGGGCGGGCCGGCCGGCAGCTGATGCGGCTGAAAATGACGCGCGGGCGCCCCTGGTGGGCGCCCTTGCCGTAGCGAGACCCCAACCTCCCTGGTAGATGAACCCAGCGCACGGATACGCGATGCAGAAAACAGCTCACCTCGCCTGTGGCCGCCACCGGCTTGACCTCTCCTTCCCCCGCGTCATGGGGGTGCTCAACGTGACGCCGGACTCCTTCTCCGACGGCGGCCAGCATCTGGACATCGACGCGGCCGTGCGCCGCGCCGAGCAGATGCTGGCCCAGGGCGCGGCCATCATCGACGTGGGCGGCGAGTCCACGCGGCCGGGCGCCGAGCCGATTACCGCGCAGCAGGAGCTGGACCGCGTCATGCCGGTGGTGGAGCGCCTGGTGCGCGACATGGACGCGCTGGTATCGGTGGATACCAGCACGCCCCAGGTGATGCAGGAGGCCGCCCGCATGGGGGCCGGCATGATCAACGACGTGCGCGGCCTGCGCCGTGACGGCGCGCTTCGGGCCGCCGCCGCCAGCGGCCTGCCGGTGTGCCTGATGCATATGCTGGGCGAGCCGGGCAGCATGCAGGACGCGCCGCACTATGACGGCCCGGTGGAGGAGGAAGTAGCGGCTTTTCTCGAGCGGCGCATGGCCGAGTGCGCGGCGGCTGGCCTGCGCCGCGAGCGGCTGGTTCTCGACCCCGGCTTTGGCTTCGGCAAGACTACGGCGCACAATCTGCGCCTGCTTGACCGGCTGGCGCTGCTCGAGCGGCTGGAGCGGCCGCTGCTGGTGGGCATGTCGCGCAAGAGCATGATCGGCAGAACCCTGGGACGGCCGGTGGAGGAGCGCCTGCACGGCGGCCTGGCGCTGGCCGTGATGGCCGTGGAGCGCGGCGCCCGGCTGGTCAGGGTGCACGACGTGGAAGCTCACCTAGACGCAATCAACATGGCCTGGGCCGTGCTGGAAGAGGGCCGCAGGCATGACTAATAGACGCTATTTCGGAACCGACGGCATTCGCGGCACCGTGGGCGAGAGCCCGATCACGGTCGATTTCATGCTCAAGCTGGGCTGGGCCACCGGCAGGGTGCTGGCCCGAAAGGAGGGCCGAACGCGGGTGCTGATCGGCAAGGACACGCGCATTTCCGGCTACATGTTCGAGTCGGCCCTGGAGGCGGGGCTGTCTGCCGCCGGCGTCGATGTGATCCTGCTCGGGCCGATGCCTACGCCGGGCATCGCCTACCTGACCCGCACCTTCCGCGCTGATGCCGGCATCGTCATCTCGGCCTCGCACAACCCCTTTGAGGACAACGGCATCAAGTTCTTCTCCGCCAATGGCACCAAGCTTGATGATGCGCTGGAGGCGAGCATCGAGGCGATGATCGATGAGCCGCTGACCACCGTTGCGCCGGCGGCGCTGGGCAAGGCGCGCCGCGTCGAGGATGCCGACGGGCGCTATATCGAGTTCTGCAAATCCACCATCCCCGACCGGGTCAGCCTGCACGGCCTGCGCATGGTGATCGACTGCGCCCACGGCGCCACCTACCATATTGCCCCCAGCGTGTTGAGCGAGCTGGGGGCCGAGGTCAGCGTGATCGGCGCCGCGCCTGACGGGCTGAATATCAATCATGAAGTGGGTACCACTCACCCGGAAACGCTGCGCCAGGCGGTATTGGAGCAGGGCGCCGACCTGGGCGTGGCCTTCGACGGCGACGGCGACCGGGTGCTGCTGGTCGACGCCGATGGCCGCTATATCGACGGCGACGACATCCTCTACCTGATTGCCTGCGACCGGCACGCGCGAGGCGAGCTGGGGGGCGGCGTGGTGGGCACCCTGATGAGCAACTTCGGGCTGGCGGTAGCGCTGGAGAAGCTTGGCATTCCCTTCGAGCGGGTCAAGGTCGGCGATCGCTATGTGATGGAGCGCCTGGCAGCCAACGGCTGGCAGCTGGGCGGCGAGTCGTCCGGGCATATCGTCTGCGGTCATATCCAGACCACCGGTGATGGCATCGTCTCGGCCCTGCAGGTGCTGGCGATCATGGTGCGCGAAAGGCGCTCGCTGTCCGAGCTGCTGGCCGGCCTCGAAAAAGCGCCCCAGACGCTGGTCAATGTGCGCCTGACGCCGGGCAGCGATGCCCGCGAGGTGATGGCCGCGCCGGAAATCGGCCGGGCGGTCGCCGAGCTTGAGAAGGCGCTTGGCGACGAGGGTCGAGTGCTGCTGCGGCCCTCCGGCACCGAGCCGCTGATCCGCGTCATGGTCGAGGGCCGTCCGCACCTGGATGTGGACGGGCTGGCGCGACGCCTGGCCGGCACCGTTGAGGCGCTGCTGGCGTGAGCTCGCCGGTTGTCTTGACGAGGCGGCTCCTATACCATTTCGCACCACTCTTGAGGAGGTCTGATGGCCAAGCCGCTGATCGCTGGTAACTGGAAGATGCACGGCTCTGTGGCGCTGATCGAGGCGTTCGGTCGCGCCTTTGCCGCGGCGAAGCTGCCTGCTGGGCTGGAGGTGGCGCTGATGGTGCCCTTCCCCTATCTGGCGGCGGCAGGTCAGCACCTGGCGCCGGCCGGTGTGACAGTGGGTGCTCAGACGCTCAGCGACCAGCCCTCCGGGGCGCTGACCGGGGAGGTCAGCGGCGCGATGCTGCGCGAGCTCGGCGCGCGCATGGTGCTGGTGGGTCACTCCGAGCGGCGCAGCCTGTTTCATGAGGACGACCGTGCCGTGCTGGCCAGAGCCCAGTCCGCGCTTGACGCCGGCTTGACCCCGGTGCTGTGCCTTGGTGAAACGCTTCGGCAGCGCGAAGCGGGCCGCAGCGAAGCGGTGGTGCTGGGGCAGCTCGAGGCGGTGCTCGACGCGCTCTCGGATAGTGAGCGCGCGCGGCTGGTGATTGCCTATGAGCCGGTATGGGCCATTGGCACCGGGCGCACGGCAACGCCGGAGCAGGCGCAGGCCGTGCACGCAGCCATCCGCCGGCGGCTGGCGGATTACAGCAGCGCCTTGAGCGAAAATACGCGGATTCTCTACGGCGGCAGCATGAAGGCGGCCAACGCCGCTGAGCTGCTTGCGCAGTCGGATATCGACGGCGGCCTGGTGGGGGGAGCTTCTCTCCAGGTCGACGATTTTCTAGCCATTTGTCAGTCAGCAGGTTAATCCATGCAAGCTGTTATTCTCATGATCCACGTGGCGATTGCCATCGCCCTGGTCGCCCTGATCCTGGTGCAGCAGGGCAGGGGCGCCGATGCGGGCGCCTCCTTTGGCGGCGGCGCCTCTCAGACCGTGTTTGGTTCGCGCGGCAGCGGCAGCTTTTTGGCCAAGCTTACCGGCACGTTGACCGTGGCCTTCTTCGTCACGTCGCTGGGGCTGGCCTATCTGGCGTCGCAGGCCAATCAGGCACCTGAGCAGGGCATTCCCGCGGCAGAGTTGATCGAGCAGCAGAACCGGCTGCCGATGCTTGACGATGGGCCTTCCAGCGTGGATAATGCAGCGCCAGCGCTGGAGGAAGGCGGCGAATAGCCCGCACCGTCCAGCGTCCCCCGATGCCGAAGTGGTGGAATTGGTAGACACGCTATCTTGAGGGGGTAGTGACCTTACGGTCGTGCGGGTTCAAGTCCCGCCTTCGGCACCAATGTAACCGGCAGGTTTTTTGCCGGCGGCAGGAAGGCAAGACGCTGCGGTATGCCTTGACCCCACCGCAGGGCAGGCGTATCATCGGCGATCTAGATTGATGCGGGGTGGAGCAGTCTGGTAGCTCGTCGGGCTCATAACCCGAAGGTCATCGGTTCAAATCCGGTCCCCGCTACCATCTTTCAGGCGACATGCAGTCTCTGCATGTCAGTTGCCGAAGTGGTATACAGGTTTCTTGTAAAAGCCCCTTCCTGCGAAGGGGCTTTTTGTTAGCGCAGCACGCCAGGCAACTGAGGTTGGCGATGCTGTTTCGGCAACGTCCTCAGCCACCTGACTTTTCTGTTCACTCCCGGCCAGGTGCCTGACGCAACGGCTGTAGGAGCCTTCTTTCGTGTCAACCAAAGATGCAGCGCTGCAAGCACTGATCGAGCCGGTGGTCGATGCCATGGGGTTCGAGCTGTGGGGTGTTGATTATCTCGCTCAGGGAAAACATTCCCGTCTGGTGGTCTATATCGATCATGCCAGCGGGGTGAGCGTGGACGACTGCGCCGATGTCAGCCGCCAGGTCAGCGCGCTACTTGACGTCGAGGATCCTATCGCCGGCAAGTATCGGCTGGAGGTCTCCTCGCCGGGTATGGATCGCCCGCTGTTCAGCCTTGGACAGTTCGCGCGCTATACCGGCCATGTGGTGTCATTGCGGCTGCGCGTGCCGTTCGATGGAAGACGCAAGTTCCAGGGGCTGCTGGCAGGGGTTGAGGGCGACGAGGTGCTGTTGCAGCTCGAAGGTGATGAATACTGCTTTCCCATTGAAGGCATCGAACAGGCGCGGGTCGTTCCGCAATTCGACAGTTGAGTCCGTGCATGGGCAGGTTTACTGGCGAGGCTAAAGCATGAGTAAAGAAATTCTGGCGGTCGTCGAAGTGATCTCCAACGAGAGGGGGGTCCCTCGCGAGGTGATTTTCGAGGCCGTTGAAGCGGCACTGGCCAGTGCGTCACGCAAGCGCTTTGAAGGTGAAGAGGCCAGCGTGCGAGTGCACATCGACCGCCGCAGCGGCGAGTATGAAACCTTCCGGCGCTGGGAAGTCGTGGAGGACGATGATTTCGACGGCCCCGATGCCCAGATCAAGCTGAGCTATGCCGAGCGTCGTGACCCGCCGCTGGGGCTTGGCGACGTGGTCGAAGAGCAGATCGAAAACGAGGCGTTTGGCCGGATTGCCGCGCAGACGGCCAAGCAGGTCATCGTGCAGAAAGTGCGCGAGGCCGAACGTGCCGAAGTGGTGCGGCTCTACACCGATCGAGAAGGCGAGCTGGTTGCGGGGATTGTCAAGAAGACCACTCGCGACGGCTTGATCATCGATCTGGGGGAAAACGCCGAGGCGTTTCTGCCGCGCAGCGAGATGATTCCTGGCGAACGCTACCGCATGAACGAGCGGGTGCGCGCCCTGTTGACCCGGGTGGACCCCGAGGCGCGCGGCGCTCAGCTGATGCTGTCGCGCACCTGCCCCGAGCTGATTGTCGAGCTGTTCAAGATCGAAGTGCCGGAAATCGCCGAGCAGCTCATCGAGATCAAGGGCGCGGCGCGCGATCCCGGATCGCGGGCCAAGATCGCGGTCAAGACCAACGATCGGCGTATCGATCCGGTAGGTGCCTGTGTCGGCATGCGCGGCTCACGGGTTCAGGCAGTATCCAACGAGCTGCAGAATGAGCGGGTGGATATCGTGCTGTGGGATGACAACCCCGCCCAGCTGGTGATCAACGCCATGGCGCCGGCGGATGTTGCCTCTATTCTGGTCGATGAAGACGCGCACTCCATGGATGTGGCCGTGGCCGAAGACAACCTGGCCCAGGCGATTGGCCGCAGCGGTCAGAACGTGCGCCTGGCCTCGGAGCTGACCGGGTGGCGCCTGAACGTGATGAGCGAAACCGAGGCAGATGCCAAGCGGGATCAGGAGGAAGACAGCCTGATTGAACATTTTGTCCAGCATCTCGACGTTGATGACGACCTGGCTCGCCTGCTGGTCGAGGAAGGCTTTACCTCGCTGGAGGAGATTGCCTATGTGCCGATCGAGGAGATGCTGGAAATCGAGGAGCTCGACGATGAGCTTGTCGAAGCGCTGCGTGCTCGGGCCAAGGACGAGCTGCTCAATCTGGCGATCGCCTCTGAGGAGGCGCTCGACGGTGCCCAGCCGGCTGATGATCTGCTGAACATGGACGGCATGGAGCGTCAGCTGGCCTATCTGCTGGCCAGTCGAGGCATCGTTACCATGGAGGACCTTGCCGAGCAGTCCGTCGATGATCTGACGGATATCGAGGAGCTTGATGAAGAGCGCGCAGCAGCATTGATCATGACTGCCCGTGCACCATGGTTTGAAGACGAACAGTGAAACGGGTCACGGGCTGAGGAGGGTCGTAATGTCGGAAATGACCGTTAAGGATTTGGCAGAGAAGGTGCGCCGTGAGGTGCCCCGCCTGCTTGAACAGATGAAAGATGCCGGGCTTGAGCACAGGGCCGAAAGCGACGTGGTGTCCGAAGAGGATAAGCGCAAGCTGCTCGAACACCTGACCAGAAGCCACGGAGG
>DATHXP010000288.1:0-5355 GCA_035459605.1 Halomonas sp.
TCGCGGTTGAGCACGGCCACGCCGTCGCCGGCAAGAGACGCCAGTATCTCGGCCTTGGCCTGAGCAATCTGCCCCATGCCGCCAAATTCGCCCAGATGGGCGCCGGTCACGTTGGTAATCACCGCCACCTCGGGCTCGGCAAGCGCCGCGCTCCAGGCAATCTCACCCAGGTGATTGGCGCCCAGCTCCACCACGGCCTGCCGGTGTTCGCTGCAAAGCCCAAGCAGCGTCAGCGGCGCACCGATGTCGTTATTGAGGTTGCCGCGGGTCGCCAGGGTGCGGCCGGCGCGTTCGAGCAGGCCGGCAAGCATCTGCTTGACCGTGGTCTTGCCGCTGTTGCCGGTGATGGCAACCAGCGGCCCTCCCCAGGCGCGGCGCCGCGCGCGCCCCAGCAGCCCCAGCGCCAGCCGGGTGTCGGCCACCGCCAGCTGGGGCAGCGGATCGTCGACCTCTCTTTCCACAACGGCCGCCACGGCGCCGGCCTGGCGCGCCTGAGCGATAAAGTCGTGCGCATCGAAGCGCTCACCGACCAGCGCCACGAACAGCGCGCCCGGCGCGAGCTTTCGCGTATCGGTGACGATATCGGCCACGGCCAGCCTGGCCAGGTCAGCGTCGTGCCCGAGCGGCGCCATGCCCAGCGCCTCGGCCACCTCGGCAAGGCTCGATAGCCCAACCGGCGTCATGATGCGCTCTCCTGGCCGCTGGTTCGCGCGCGGCGCTCAAGCGCCGCGCGCGCCTCGGCAAGATCCGAGAAGGCATGGCGAACGCCGGCAATTTCCTGATACTCCTCGTGGCCCTTGCCGGCAATCAGTATCACGTCTTCGCTTGCGGCCTCGGCCACCGCGCGGCGAATCGCCGCGCGGCGCCCGTCGATCTCCCACGCCGCCGCTCTGGCGGCAGCGGAGAGCCCGGCAAGGATCTGCTCACGGATGGCGCCGGGCGCCTCGCCGCGCGGATTGTCGTCGGTCACCGCCAGCCGCTCGGCGTGGCGCTCGGCAGCCGCCGCCATCAGCGGACGCTTGCCGCCGTCGCGGTCGCCGCCGCAGCCAAACACGCACCACAGGCGACCGCGGCCCGGCAGATGCTCGCGCAGCGCGGCCAGCGCGTTTTCCAGCGCATCCGGCGTGTGGGCGTAGTCGATCACCACGGTCGGTCCGGCGACGCCTCCCGCATCCGCGCTCAGCGCCTGCATGCGCCCCGGCACCGGCGTCAGCTCAGCGGCAGCCTCAAACAGCGCCTCCAGGGGCGCGCCCCGGCCATACAGCGCCGCCATGGCCAGCAGCACATTGCTCAGATTGAACCGCCCCAGCAGCGGCAGATCGAGCCGCCGCTCGCCCTCGGGGGTGGCAATCAGCGCCTCGCGCCCCGCCGGCGTCGGCGTGCTGCCCACCACGCGCAGCGTCACCGCTTCATCAAGACGCTCGCTCTCAGCAGCGCTGACCGCCAGCACCCTGACGCCGGCGGGCAGCCCGGCCAGTATCAGCCGGGCCAGCGGGTCGTCGGCATTGACCACGGCAAGCTCGAGCTCGGGGCGGCGAAACAGCTGCGCCTTGGCCGCGGCATAGGCGGCCATGCTGCCGTGATAGTCGAGATGATCGCGGGTCAGGTTGGTAAACACCGCCGCGCGGATCGGCGCCGCATCGAGGCGACCCTGCGCCAGGGCGTGGGAAGACACCTCCATGGCCACGCGCCCGACGCCGTCGGCGGCAAGCTCGCCCAGCGCGGCCTGCAGCGCCAGGGGCCCCGGCGTGGTCAGGCCGGTGTCATCCAGGCGGCCAGGGCGCCCGCTGCCGAGCGTACCAATCAGCCCGGCCGGCTCACCCAGCGCCTCGCTGAGGGCGGCAATATAGTGCGTCACCGAGCTCTTGCCGTTGGTGCCGGTTACCCCGATCAGCTCGAGGGTATCGGGCACCCGGTAAAGCGCGCGCCCCAGGGCGCCGAGTTCGGCGCGCAGTCCTTCAAGCGCAATGACTCCGGGCGTGAGGCTCTTCGTCAGCGGCGCCTCGGCCAGCACCAGCGCGGCACCGCCGTCCAGCGCCGCCTGGATAAAGTCGCGCCCGTCGGCGCTGACGCCGGGCACCGCCAAGAAAATACTGCCCTCCTCTGCCTCGCGACTGTCGAGATGCAGGCGGGCTTGCTCGGGCAGGTCGGCCGCCAGCAGCGCCCGGCGCTGTTCGGGCCAGCGGCTCGCCAGCAGGGCAAGCAGCTCGGCGCTATTCACTTTCATGTCGTTCACTCCGTATGGGCCGCCTGCAGCGCGCTGCCGGTATCGCCCGTTTCCCTGTCTGGCGGCACGTCGAGGATGCGCAGCGCACTTCCGGCAATACGCGAAAATACCGGGGCGGCCACGGCACCGCCGTAATAGGCGTCCCCTTTAGGATGATCGATCATCACCACCGCAACGATGCGCGGGTCGGACACCGGCGCGATGCCCACGAACAGGCTGCGGTAGGCTTTTTCCTGATAGCCGCCGCTGCCGGTCTTGCGCACGGTGCCGGTCTTGCCGGCCACGCTGTAGCCCGGCACCAGAGCGCGCTGGGCGCCGGTGCCAGGCGCCACCACCTCATCCATCATGGCCAGCACCTGGTTGGCGACCCCGGGGCGAATCACCTGCTCGCCTGCAGGCGGCGCGGGCTGCTTGAGCAGCGACGGCGGCATGCGCCGCCCGTCGTTGACGATGGCGGTGAAGGCGCTGGCCAGCTGCAGCGAAGAGACCGACAGCCCGTAGCCATAGGAGAGCGCCGCCCACTGGCTGCTCGACCAGCGCGCCGGCGCCGGCAGACTGCCGGTAGACTCGCCGGGAAAGCCCGTTTCCGGCGCCTGGCCGAGTCCCAGGGCGCGGTACTTGGCGGGAATGACCGGCTCATCCAGCGACAGCGTCAGCTTGGCCATGCCGATATTGGAGGACTTGCGCAGGATGCCGGCCAGATTCAGCGCGCCGTTGTTGCTGACATCGTGGATAGTGAAGCGGTCGATGCGCATCCACCCGGGAGAAGTGTCCACCACCGTATCCAGGGGAAAATGCCCGGTTTCGAGCAGTGCCGCCATGGCCAGCGGCTTGATGACCGATCCCGGCTCGAAGACATCGACAATGGCCTGGTTGCGCAGGCCTTGCGGGTCCAGGTCGTCGCGGTTATTGGGGTTATAGGAGGGCTGGTTGGCCATGGCTAGCACCTCGCCGGTTTTTGCGTCCATCAGCAGCAGCACGCCGCCGTCGGCGCTGTGCTCGTCGACGGCATTCTTGAGCTCGCGATAGGCCATGTACTGCAGACGCTGGTCGATCGACAGCGCCAGATTGCCGCCGGGCTCGGCCTCGCGCAGCACTTCCAGGTCGCGCACCAGCTGCCCGCGACGATCCTTGAGCACGCGGCGCTGGCCCGGCACGCCCGCCAGATAGGAGTCGTAGGCGAGTTCCAGGCCCTCCTGCCCGCGATCATCTACGTTGGTGACGCCGACCAGCTGAGCAATCACCTCGCCGGCGGGGTAGTAGCGCTTGTACTCCTCGCGCCGGTGAACGCCGGGCACGCGCAGGTCAAGCACGCGCTGGGCACGGGCCGGGGTCATGCGCCGGCGCAGATACATGAACTCGCGGCTGGCGTAGCGCTCGATACGCGCGTTGAGCGCATCGAGATCCAGCCCCAGCGCGCGCGCCAGCTGCAGTCTGAGAATGCCGTCGTCGGGCAGCTCCTGGGGGTTGGCCCACAGCGTCACCACGGGGGTCGAGATCGCCAGCGGCTCGCCGTGCCGATCGGTGATCATGCCGCGGTGGGCCGGAATGGGGTCGACGCGCACGGTGCGCGCATCGCCCTGTCCCTTGAGAAAGGTGCGATCCACCACCTGCAGATCGACAGCGCGCCACACCAGCAGCGCGAGGCCAAGCAGCACCAGCCCGACCACCAGCCGATAGCGCCACGCGCCCATGGGCGCGTTGGGCGGCGGCTTGCGCGGCGAGACGGCGCGGCGCGGCGAAGGGCTCATGGGCGCACCACCTCGATCTCCTCGATCTCCGGCAGGCGCATTTCCAGCCGCTCGCGGGCCAGGCGCTCGACCCGGGAGGGCGCCGACCAGGTGCTCTGCTCCAGCAGCAGCTGGCCATACTCGGTCTGCAGCTGCTGGTACTCGCTCTCCAGCTGCTGGAGCCTGCCGTACTGCTCGCGGGTCAGCTGGCTGGCGGCGATCACCGCCAGCGCCGACAGCAGACACAGCGTCAAGAGAATGAAGACCAGCAGCAGTCGACCGCTGAGCCTGAGCGTGATGGGCCAGTCGTAGGCGGGCCTGTTGCGCGGGGCGTCTGCACTCATGGCGTGTCTCATCGCGTCAGAAATCAGTAGCGCTTGCGGGCCGCACGCATCACGGCACTGCGCGCGCGCGGATTGGCCTTGATCTCCTGCGCGCCGGGCCGGCGCGCCTTGCCCAGGGCCTCCAGGCGCCGCGGAATCTGATCGTCGCGCAGCGGCATGCCCCTCGGCAGCCGAGCATCGCCGCGCACGTGGTCGCGAATGAAGCGCTTGACGCGGCGATCTTCCAGCGAGTGAAAGCTGATCACCACCAGGTGGCCGCCGGGCGCCAGCGCCTCGAGCGCGGCCGCCAGGGCCGCATCCAGCTGCGCAAGCTCGGCGTTGATGTGGATGCGCAGCGCCTGAAAGGCACGGGTCGCCGGATGCCGGCCCTTCTCCCAGGCGGGGTGGGCGGTCTTGATGACCTCGGCCAAGTCGGCGGTACGCTCGAAGGCCTGTTCGCGACGGCGCGCCACGACGGCGCGCGCCAGGCGTCGCGCATAGCGCTCCTCACCGTAGGTCTTGAACACCCAGGCAATCTCCGACTCGCTGGCGCCGGCCAGCCAGGCGGCAGCGCTCTGGCCCCGGGTCGGGTCCATGCGCATGTCCAGCGGGCCATCGCGCAGAAAGCTGAAGCCGCGCTGGGGATCATCCAGCTGCGGCGAGGATACCCCGATATCGAGCAGGATGCCGGACAGCCGCCCGTGCAGGTCATGCTTCTCGGCAATCGCGTCGAGCCGCGCGAACTCGGCCTGCTCGATGGCAAAGCGCGGATCGTCGATGCGCGCCGCCTCGGCGATCGCCTGGGGGTCGCGGTCAATCGCCAGCAGGCGCCCGGCGGCGTCAAGGCGTTCAAGGATCAGCCGGGAGTGCCCGCCGCGGCCGAAGGTGCCATCGAGATAAGCGCCACCGGGATCATGGACCAGCGCGTCCACGGCGCCTTCGAGAAGCACGCTGGCATGGCGAAAACCGCTGGAGGGCGCGTCGGAGGCGGGTATCGTCATGCACGTCTCAATAATGGCATCGAGGAGGGAATATCGGGTGGGAGTCGACCGATAAGCCGGGTTCTGTCGTTGAA
>DATHXP010000289.1:0-7716 GCA_035459605.1 Halomonas sp.
TGTACTGCAGGCAGTGATCGCGATCGGCCGGATTGGCCAGCGGCCCTTCCTTGGAGATGATGCGAATCGCCGACTCGTGGGTGGTGATGACGATTCTATCGATCTGATCGATGCGGTCCTTGACCTGAGGGTGTAGCGTCACCGCCGCCTCGCAGGCGGTCTGGGCGTGGAACTCGGCCGGAAACGACAGCTTGAACAGGATGTTCTCCATCACGTAGGTTCCGAAATCGCGCTGGAAGGTAAAGCGCCGCTCGGCCTCAGGCTTGAGCGCCTGATCCTTGTTGGTCTTGGTGAACAGCACGTCATAAAAGCCCCACTGCGGAGCCGTCAGCGCGCCCGGAACACCCATTTCGCCGCGCAGGGCGATATCGACCAGCCGCACGGCGCGCGATGTGGCATCGCCGGCAGCCCAGCTCTTGCGCGAGCCGGCATTGGGCGCGTGACGGTAGGTGCGCAGGCTCTGTCCGTCGACCCAGGCATGGGAGAGCGCCGACAGCAGCTGCTCGCGGTTGGCGCCCATCAGCTTGGCCACCACGGCGGTGGAGGCCACCTTGACCAGCACCACGTGGTCAAGCCCAACCCGGTTGAAGGAGTTGTCCAGCGCCAGCACGCCCTGAATTTCGTGGGCCATGATCATCGCCTCGAGAACGTCGCGCACGGTCAAGGCAGACTCTCCCTGAGCCACGCGCCGCTGAGACAGGTGATCGGCCACGGCCAGAATGCCGCCCAGGTTGTCCGAGGGGTGGCCCCACTCGGCGGCAAGCCAGGTATCGTTGTAGTCCAGCCAGCGCACGATACAGCCGATATCCCAGGCCGCCTTGACCGGGTCTAGGCGGAAGGAGGTTCCCGGCACTCGCGCCCCGTGCGGCACCACGGTGCCTTCGACCAGCGGCCCCAGATGCTTGGTGCATTCGGGAAAGCGCAGCGCCAGCAGGCCGCAGCCCAGAGTATCCATCAGGCAGTAGCGGGCGGTATCCAGCGCCTCGGCGCTGTCGATAGTGTAATCCAGGACATAGTCGGCGATCTTCTGCAGTTCGACGTCGTAGTCGGGGCGAACGTTGGCTTCTACTGTCTTGTTCATGACTGACTCCTGTTTGAAAACAAGAAAAACGTCTATTACCAATAGGTTAGCAGACGCTTCATGATTTCACCGCCGGGCAACCAGAACAGCACGTCCGGCATTTGAGCATATCAGCAGGTATTACCCGGCACGCGCACCCAACCTTCCATCAATATACGGGCGCTGCGGCTCATGATCGCCTTGGTGACGGTCCACTGGCCCTCGATTTGGGCGGCCTTGGCGCCGACGCGCAGGGTGCCGGAGGGATGGCCAAAGGCAACGCTGTCGCGCTCTCCCCCGCCGGCGGCTAGATTGACCAGGGTGCCGGGGATGGCTGCCGCCGTGCCGATGGCCACCGCGGCGGTGCCCATCATGGCGTGATGCAGCTGGCCCATGGACAGCGCCCGCACCAGCAGGTCGATCTCCTCTGCGCGCACCTCTTTGCCGCTCGACGCCGCGTAGCCGCTGGGCGGCGCCACGAAAGCGACCTTGGGCGTGTGCTGGCGATCGGCGGCCTGCTCGAGGCGCTCGATCAGCCCCATGCGCAGCGCGCCGTGGGCGCGAATGCGCTCAAAGCGCGCCAGCGCCTCGGGATCGCTATTGATAGCGTCCTGCGGCTCGGTGCCGGTGTAGCCGACATCGGCGGCGTTGACGAAGATCGTCGGGATGCCGGCGTTGATCATAGTCGCCTTGAGCACGCCGCCTGCGACCACGTCGTCCGGCACTTCCAGATCGTCGACCAGCTGGCCGGTGGGGAAGATGGCGCCTTCACCGTCGGCGGGATCCATGAACTCCACCGGAATCTCCGCCGCTGGAAACGTCACGCCGTCCAGCTCGAAGTCGCCGGTCTCCTGCACCTCGCCGTCGCGCATCGGCACGCGCACCACAATGGTCTTGCCGATATTGGCCTGCCACACCCGCACCACGGCCTCGCCGCTGTCGGGAATGCGCGAGCCGTCGACCAGCCCGGCGGCAATCGCGAAAGGCCCAACGGCGGCAGACAGGTTACCGCAGTTGCCGCTCCAATCGACGAAGGCGCGGTCGATGGAGACCTGGCCAAACAGGTAGTCGACGTCGTGATCGGGCTGAGTGCTGGGCGACAGAATCACCGTCTTGCTGGTGCTCGAGGTCGCCCCGCCCATGCCGTCGACCTGCTTTCCGTAGGGGTCGGGGCTGCCGATCACCCGCAGCAGCAGGCGATCGCGGGCCGCGCCGGGCACCCGGGCGGCTTTGGGCAGATCATCGAGGCAAAAGAACACGCCCTTGCTGGTGCCGCCGCGCATATAGGTGGCGGGAATGCGCATTTGACGCTGAGTCATATGGCCTCCTCAGGCGGCATCGCCATTGTGCAGGAAGTCCTCGGCGAAGCGCTGCAGCACGCCGCCGGCCCGGTACACCGAGACCTCATCTGCAGTATCCAGTCGGCAGGTCACCGGCGCCTCGACTACCTCACCATCGCGGCGATGAATGATTAGCGTCATCTCGCTGAGCGGCGCGATATCGCCCTTCACATCGAAGGTCTCGCTGCCGTCGATGCCCAGCGTCACGCGCGTGGTGCCCGGCTTGAACTCCAGCGGCAGCACGCCCATGCCGACCAGGTTGGTGCGATGAATGCGCTCGAAGCCCTCGGCGACAATCGACTCGACGCCAGCCAGGCGCACGCCCTTGGCCGCCCAGTCACGCGAGGAGCCCTGGCCGTAGTCGGCACCGGCCACGATGATCAGCGGCTGCTTGCGCTCCATGTAAGTCTCGATGGCTTCCCACATGCGGGTGACCTCGCCCTCCGGCTCGATGCGCGCCAGCGAGCCCTGGATCACCTCGCCCTTCTCGTCGCGCACCATCTCGTTGAGCAGCTTGGGGTTGGCGAAGGTCGCCCGCTGGGCAGTCAGGTGATCGCCGCGGTGGGTCGCGTAGGAGTTGAAGTCCTCCTCCGGCAGGCCCATTTTCGCCAGGTACTCACCCGCCGCGCTGGTCGGCAGAATGGCGTTGGACGGCGACAGGTGGTCGGTGGTGATGTTGTCGCCCAGCACCGCAAGCGCACGCATGCCCTTGAGGCCGTTTTCGCTGGCCAGCGCGCCTTCCCAGTACGGCGGGCGGCGAATGTAGGTGCTCATCGGACGCCAGTCGTACAGCGGACTTTCGGCCTTCTCGATCTCACCGAGGTCGAACATCGGGATATACACCTCGCGAAACTGCTCGGGCTTGACGTGCTCGCCGACGATGGCGTCGATTTCCTCGTCGCTCGGCCACAGGTCCTTGAGGGTGATCGGCTGGCCGCTGGCGTCGCTGCCCAGCGCATCCTGCTCGATGTCGAAGCGCACGGTGCCGGCAATGGCGTAGGCCACCACCAGCGGCGGCGAGGCCAGGAAAGCCTGCTTGGCGTAGGGGTGAATGCGTCCGTCGAAGTTGCGGTTGCCCGATAGCACTGCGGTGGAATACAGGTCGCGGTCGATGATTTCCTGCTGGATCTCGGGGTCCAGCGCGCCGCTCATGCCGTTGCAGGTGGTGCAGGCGAAACCGACGATGCCGAAGCCCAGCTTTTCAAGCTCGCTCATCAGGTCCGCTTCTTCCAGATACAGCTGGGCAACTCTGGAACCCGGCGCGAAGGACGACTTGACCCAGGGCTTGCGGACCAGCCCCAGCGCGTTGGCCTTCCTGGCCACCAGGCCGGCGGCCACCACGTTGCGCGGGTTGCTGGTGTTGGTGCAGCTGGTGATGGCGGCGATGATCACCGCGCCGTCGGGCATCAGACCTTCGGTCTCCTCCCACTCGCCGGCCACGCCGCGCGCGGCAAGCTCATTGGTGGGCAGGCGGCGGTGCGGGTTGGACGGCCCGGCCATGTTGCGGCCTACAGACGACAGATCGAACTCCAGCACGCGCTCGTATTCCACGCCGTCGAGGCTGTCCGCCCACAGGCCGGTGGTCCTGGCGTAGTGCTCGACCAGCTCGACCTGCTCCGGCTCGCGCCCGGTCAGCTTGAGATAGTCGATGGTCTGCTCGTCGATGTAGAACATGCCCGCCGAGGCGCCAAACTCCGGGGTCATGTTGGAAATGGTCGCGCGGTCGCCGATGGTCAGAGCGCGCGCCCCCTCCCCGAAGAACTCCAGATAGGCCGACACCACCCGCTCGTTGCGCAAAAACTCGGTCAGCGCCAGCACGATATCGGTGGCGGTGATGCCGGGCTGGCGCCTGCCGGTGAGCCTGACGCCGACGATGTCGGGCAGGCGCATCATCGACGGACGCCCCAGCATGACGTTTTCGGCCTCCAGGCCGCCCACGCCGATCGCGATGACGCCCAGACAGTCGATGTGCGGCGTGTGGCTGTCGGTACCGACGCAGGTGTCCGGGAAGGCAACCTTGCGGCCGCTTTTATCGGGGCGCACCTGAACCACCGGCGACATCTTCTCCAGGTTGATCTGGTGCATGATGCCGTTGCCCGCCGGGATCACATCGACGTTCTCGAAGGCCGTCTTGGTCCACTCGATGAAGTGGAAACGGTCCTCGTTGCGGCGATCCTCGATGGCGCGGTTCTTCTCGAAGGCGTCCTCTTCAAAGCCGGCGTGCTCCACGGCCAGCGAGTGGTCGACGATCAGCTGGGTGGGCACCACCGGATTGACCTTGGAGGGATCGCCGCCCCGCTCGGCGATGGCGTCGCGCAGGCCGGCCAGGTCGACCAGCGCCGTCTGACCCAGGATGTCGTGGCAGACCACCCGCGCCGGATACCAGGGAAAGTCGAGATCGCGCCTGCCCTCGATGATCTGGCCGAGGGCGGCATCGCGCAGCTCGGGTTCGCAGCGGCGCACCAGCTGCTCGGCCAGCACGCGCGAAGTATAGCTCAGGGTGTCGTAGGCCCCCGGGCGGATGGCTTCGACCGCCGCGCGGGCATCGAAGTAGTCAAGCTCGGTGCCGGGAAGTCGTTTGCGGTAATCAGTATTCATGCTCAGCCCCGCTGCTCGATGGGCACCCACTCGCTGGATGTCGGGCCGGTATAGTCGGCGCTGGGGCGAATGATGCGGTTGTTCTCGCGCTGCTCGAACACGTGGGCGCACCAGCCGGTGACCCGCGACATCACGAAGATCGGCGTGAACAGCTTGGTGGGGATATCCATGAAGTGATAGGCGCTGGCGTGGAAGAAGTCGGCGTTGCAAAACAGCTTCTTCTCACGCCACATCACCGATTCGACCCGTTCCGAGACCGGATACAGCACCGTGTCACCCACGTCGTCGGCGAGCTTCTTCGACCACTCCTTGATAATCGCGTTGCGCGGGTCGGACTCGCGGTAGATCGCGTGACCAAAGCCCATGATCTTTTCCTTGCGCTCGAGCATGCCCATTATCTCGCGCTCGGCCTCGTCGGGTGAGGTCCAGTCCTCGATCATCGCCATGGCGGCCTCGTTGGCGCCGCCGTGCAGCGGGCCGCGCAGCGAGCCGATGGCGCCGGTCACGCAGGAGTGCATGTCCGACAGCGTCGAGGCGCACACCCGCGCGGTGAAGGTCGAGGCGTTGAACTCGTGTTCGGCGTAGAGGATCAGCGAGACGTTCATCACCCGGGCGTGCAGCTCGGAGGCCGGCTTGTCGCGCAGCAGGTGCAGGAAGTGGCCGCCGATGGAGTCGTCATCGGTCTCGGTGTCGATGCGCACGCCGTCGTGGCTGTAGCGATACCAGTAGCAGATGATCGACGGCAGCGCCGCCAGCAGGCGGTCGGAAACCTCCTGCTGCTCGTCGAAGCTCTGCTCGGTCTCCAGGTTGCCCAGCATCGAGGCGCCGGTGCGCATCACGTCCATCGGATGGGCGTCGGCGGGAATCTGCTCGAGCACCGTCTTGAGCGCCTGGGGCAGCCCGCGCAGGCTCTTGAGCTTGGCGATATAGCCATCCAGCTCGGCCTGGTTGGGCAGCTTGCCCTTGAGCAGCAGGTAGGCGACCTCCTCGAACCTGGCCTTTTCGGCCAGCTCCTCGATATCGTAGCCGCGATAGGTCAGACCGGAACCGGTCTCGCCAACGGTACACAGTGCCGTGCTGCCGGCGCTCTGGCCGCGCAGGCCGGCGCCACCAATCGTCTTCTCTGCCATGTCGTCTCTCCTTTAATCTGTCAAGCTCGTGTCTGTCACGCCTTGTCTGTCCGCTCTGCCTCAGGCGTCACCGCCTTTTTCGTCAAACAGCGCATCCAGCTTCTGCTCGAAGCTGTGGTAGTTGAGGTAGTCGTACAGCTCGTCGCGCGTCTGCATGGAATCCACCACGTCGCGCTGATGGCCGTTGGCCTGGATGCTCTGATAGACCTTGAGCGCGGCGGCGTTCATGGCGCGGAAGGCCGACAGCGGATAGAGCACCATCTGGCAGCCGACGTCGCCCAGCTCCTGCTGCGAGAACAGCGGCGTGGCGCCGAATTCGGTGATATTGGCCAGTATCGGCGCCTCGACCCGCTCACAGAAGGCCCGGTAGTCGTCCAGGGTGTGCACGGCTTCGGCGAAGATGGCGTCGGCACCGGCTTCGATACAGGCCTGGGCGCGTTCGATGGCCGCATCCAGCCCCTCCATCTGAAAGGCGTCGGTGCGCGCGATCAGATAGAAATCCGGGTCGATGCGCGCATCGGCGGCAGCCTTGATGCGGTCGGCCATCTCCTGCTGGGAGACAATGGCCTTGTTGGGGCGGTGGCCGCAGCGCTTCTGCGCCACCTGGTCCTCCAGATGCACCGCGGCCACGCCGGCGCGCTGCATCTCCTTGATGGTGCGAGCAATATTGAAGGCGCCGCCCCAGCCGGTGTCGATGTCCACCAGCAGCGGCAGCTCGGTGGCGCCGCAGATGCGATGCGCGTCTTCCACCACGTCGTTCATGGTGGTCATGCCCAGGTCCGGCAGACCGAAGGAGGCGTTGGCCACGCCGCCACCGGAAAGATAGACGGCATGGTGGCCGACGCGCTCGGCCATCATGGCGGTGTAGGCGTTGATGGTGCCAACGATCGGCAGCGGGCGATTGGCCTCGAGGGCGGCGCGAAAGCGAGCGCCGGGAGTGGTTGATGTCATGCTGGTCTCCGTTGCGTTGGATGAATTCAGGCTAGGGTGCGTTCTCGTCGTCCCGGTTCAGGGACGCCGCATAGCGCGCGACGACATTTTCTCGCGACGCGCTCACATGGCGGCGCATCAGCAGTTCGGCAAGCTCACCGTCGCCCGACTCAATGGCATCGACAATACGGTGGTGTTCGACAAAGGCGCGCTGCGGGCGCGAGCCACTGGCGCTGAACTGGGTGCGATACAGCCTCACCAGGTAGTAGAGATCGTCGCACAGCAGCCCCACCAGCATGTGGTTATGACTGCCCTGCACGATCTGATAGTGAAAATCCAGATCGCCCTCGCGCTGGTAATAGGCCTCCCCGCTTTTCAGGTCGGCCTGACGCTCGTGGACCGCCAGCACCTCACGCAGCCTCGCCACTTCCTCGGCGCTCATGTGCTCGGCGGCAAGCCTCGCCGCCATGCCCTCCAGCGCCTCGCGCACATCAAACAGCTCCAGCAGTTCCTGCATCGAGAGCTTGATGACCCGCGCACCCACATGCGGCACCCGCTCGATGAGCCGGTGCGCCTCCAGGCGGCGCATGGCCTCGCGCAGCGGGCCGCGCGATATCCCGTAGGTACGCGACAGCCCCGGCTCGGTAATCTTGCTGCC
>DATHXP010000290.1:0-3228 GCA_035459605.1 Halomonas sp.
TGCCGCCCTGGCCGTAGCCCATCATGCCCGGGCCCGTGCCGCCCTGGCCGTAGCCCATCATGCCCGGGCCCATGTTGCCCTGTTGCGCCGAAACGGCGCCACTGGCGGCGATGCTCAGGCCGGCGGCCAGCGCGATGGCAAGAATCCGCTTGTGCTTTCTCATGATCTTTCTCCTCATCTTTCCGATGGCAGAATCACTTCTCCGTCAAGGGGAGTACTTCTAATTTTATATTATGAGCTTACAACCTTTGTGTTACCCAAAGTCAAGAAGTATTTTTTTTGAGACCGCCTATCTTGGCAGCTTAGCCTTTGCCAATCGCCACTGGCCGACCTCATTGGTCGCCGCGCCGTCTTCCTGCAGCTTGAGCAGATGCGCCAGCAGGGAGCGTTTGGCCAGCGGGTGCATGATCGCCGGCACTTCATCGTACACAAGCGCGACCAGCTCGCCCTCACTGGCAGGGCCAAGCTCGCGCATGGCAGTGACGACCTTATCCTCGCGCGCCGTGCGGTGCGCTATCAGGCGATCCAGCTCTCTATAGGGGCTGTCGATCAAAAAGCCGTGCGCCGGAGCAATGTAGTCCATTTCTTCTTCGTGCAGCGCCTTCAGCGATGCCACATAGGCGCCCATATCGCCATCCGGCGGGTTAATGACCACGGTTGACCCCTGCATGATGTGATCACCCGAAAACAGCAGCTTCTCTTCTTCCAGCACAAAGCACAGGTGGTTCGAGGCGTGCCCCGGCGTATGGATCGCCTTCAGGGTCACACCGTCGACGGCTAGCCGGTCGCCGTGGCGGAGCAGGCGATCCGGGCGGAAGTCTCGGTCCTGCCCGCCGTGCTCAGGCGCAGGCCTGCCCAGCACCTCAGCGCCCGTTTTCACCTGCAGCAGGCTGGCTGCCGGCGAGTGGTCCAGGTGCGTATGCGTGGTCAGAATCCAGCGGATTGATCCGGGCGCCGCGGCCACGATGGCATCCACGTGCGCTTCAATCGCCGGGCCGGGGTCGATGACCGCGACCTCCTGATTGCCGATTAAATAGGTGTTGGTGCCCGGCCCGGTCATGACGCTCGGATTGGGCGCGGTGAGACGCAGCACGGACTTCGATAAGCGCACCGCGCTGCCGGGCAGTATCTCATAAGCCGCCGTGCCGGCACCCTGAGGGTCGACCTTGCCGATTTCGGCATAGGGCGCATCGCCCTCATAGAAGAGCTTCTTGCCGTCGCGCCCGCTGGCCAGGCGCGGCTGCGTTGGCCTGACCCGACGCGGGCGGCGCGCCTGCTTGATGAGCGCGTCCGTCGTCTCGAACGCCGCCAGCTCCTTCAGCGTGCGCAGGGTGGGCGACGACAGCGCAAGCTCGCCGCACCGGCTGCGCTCAAGCGCCTCGGCGGGAGCAATCCATATGTGGTCGACGGCCTCCCGGCCGTCCGGCACGGCCGTCTGGCGCTCGGGCGCCGCGGCGACAAAAAAGCGCGTATCAAAGCGTCGCGGCGGCCCCACCGGCGTCACCCAGCGGCTAAGGTAGGCCAGCCTCTCCACCGCCGCGCTCAAGCCGCGGGCACGCAGCACGTCAGCCAGCGTCAGCTGCCCGGAGACCAGGCGCTCGCGCAGTCCGGCGTAGAAGGCCACATCGCCAGGTTCGGCAATGTCAACGTAGTCGCCGCGATGATCATGGGCCAGCAGCAGACCCGCCTCTTCGAAGCTCTCGCGAATCGCGGCGATCACGTACGCCAGGCCTCCCCGCTCCATGCCCAGCGTGCGGCTTGCCTGGGCGTCATCAAGCCCGCCGCACAGCGACAGCATGGCGTCGCTGGCATCCACAGGATCCACGGCCCCGCCGGGAAACACGAAAAATCCCGGCAAAAAGACGGCCTGATAGGTACGCTGCATCAGGTAGACTTCCAGCCCGGAAGGCGTGTCCCGCGCCAGAATCAGCGTGGCAGCGGGGCGCGGGGGCATGTTCGGAGTAGGCATAGCTCTATTTTTCGGCCAAAGTAAGACTGACCTATAACCATACGCACTACTGAACGAAGGGCTAGAGCCTCCCGAAGGCGCTACCCTGTATCACGACGCCCCCGGGGTGCCTATCGGCTACCAGTCGCGTAAGCAGGATCAGGCTTTACGCCACCGGGGCAAACAGCAGCGCCAGGTCGTCTTCGTCGAACAGCGGGCCGTCGCCGCTGCGCTGTTCGGTGCCACCCTCCAGGATCGAGACGGCCAGATCGGCCTTGCGGGCCTGCAGCTCGATGATGCGCTCCTCTACCGTGCCGGCGCAGACCAGCTTGTAGACGAACACCGGATTTCGCTGCCCCAGTCGGTGGGCGCGCCCGGTGGCCTGGGCCTCCACCGCCGGGTTCCACCAGGGATCGTAGTGAATCACCGTGTCGGCGGCGGTGAGGTTCAGGCCCACGCCGCCGGCCTTGAGGCTGATCAGGAACACCGGCACCTCGCCCTGCTGGAAAAGCGCCACGCGCTGGGTGCGCACCTTGCCGGGGGTGTCGCCGGTGAGGGTGGTGTAGGTAATGCCGCCGCGCTCCAGCGCCTTGCCGATCAGCGCCAGCATTTCGGTAAACTGCGAAAAGACAAGAATGCGCCGCCCCTCCTCGATCAAGGGCGGCAGCAGCTCGCGCAGCTGCTCCATCTTGGCCGAGCGGCGCACGCGCTTGGCGCTGTCCAGCTTGACCAGCTGGGGGTCGCAGCAGACCTGGCGCAGCTTGAGCAGCGCATCGAGCATGACGATGCCGGACCCGGCCAGGCCGCGCTCGGCAACGGCCTGCTGCACCCGCCGGTGCTGGGCCAGGCGCAGGCTCTCGTAGAGTTCGCGCTGGGTGCCGGTCAGGGTGATCTCGCGGCGGCTCTCGGTCTTTTCGGGCAGCTCGGTGAGCACCTGCTGCTTGGTGCGGCGCAGCATCAGCGGCGCTACCCGGCGGGCCAGCCGCTGGCGCTGCGCTTCGTCGCCTTCCTTCTCGATGGGCGTGCGGAAGTGCTGACCGAACCAGCGCTGGCTGCCTAGCGCGCCCGACGCCACCGCGTCCAGCTGGGCCCACAGCTCGCCCAGGTGGTTCTCCAGCGGGGTTCCGGTCACCGCCAGGGCGCGCTGGGCCTGCAGGCCGCGCACCGCGTGCGCCGTCTGGCTGGCGGCATTCTTGATCGCCTGGGCCTCGTCGAGCACCAGCAGCCCGAACGGAATCTCGCGCAGCGGCTCCAGGTCGCGGATCAGCAGCGGGTAGGTG
>DATHXP010000291.1:0-2016 GCA_035459605.1 Halomonas sp.
TCGCCGGGCGTGTCGATGACCAGCGGCTGGCTTGGCGCGTCCGGCGAGAAATGCTGCCCCGGGGCCGGCTCTGCCGGCTCGGCCCGGTCGGGGTCGGCATCCTGCTCCGGCATGGCAAAGCGCCGTCCGGGGCGCGGGTCCTGATTCTGGTCTTGAGAGGGGGAGTCGGGTGAAGTCACTGCAGCTTGTCTCCGATCAGCCAGTCCAGGGCGGCGTCCATGCGGATGTGCGGCAGGGCGTCGCTGCCCCGCGGCAGCGGCCGAAAGGCGGTGAAGTCAAAGCCCTGGCGCGACCAGAAGTCCGGGGTCGGCAGCTGTTTGGGCACCTCGCCGGGAAACAGCAGCGCCTCTTCGCCGTCGAGGGTGGTGCCGCGCAGGGCGGTTAAAAGCTTGCCGCCGTCGCTCACCTCCCGCGCCTCGGTGGCGCGTATCGAGGCCAGCGACAGGGCCTTGACCGGCACGTCGGCGTAGCGCAGGTCCTGGATAGGCTCGGCCAGCAGGGCCTCCAGCAGGCCGGTCAGGCGCGGGTGCTGCTCCGGCGTCACATGGTCGGCCTTGGTGGCGGCAATCGCCAGGCGGTCGATGCGCGGCGCAAACAGCCGGCTGAGCAGGCTGCGGCGGCCGTAGTCGAAGCTTTTCATCAGTCGGCTCAGGGCGCGGGACAGATCCTCGAAGCGCTCGGGCCCTGCGTTGAGCGCGCCGAGCACGTCGACCAGCACGATCTGGCGATCGAAGCGGCGAAAGTGGTCGCGGTAAAACGGCTTGACGATGTGCTGCTGATAGTGGCGAAAGCGCCGCCTCAAGGTGGCATAGAGGCTCTCGGCGGGCAGCCGTGCAAGCGCGCCGGCGTCGTGCTCGGCCAGGCCCGGCAGCGGGAAGAACTGCAGCACCGGAGCGCCCTCCAGGTCGCCGGGCAGCAGAAAGCGCCCCGGCTGAAGGTCGGAAAAGCCGGCCTCGCGGGCGGCGCGCAGGCCGCCGGCATACAGCTCGGCCATCTCGGCCAGGCGGGCTTCGTCCAGCTCGTCTGCCGGGCTCAGGCCCTCAACGGCACGGCGCCATGCGCCGAACAGCTCGCCGCGGCCGTGGCCGTCAATGCGCTGCTCGCGGCTCCAGCTGTCGAAGTCGTGGGCCAGCAGCGGCAGGTCGAGCAGCCATTCGCCGGGGTAGTCGAACAGGTCCAGGGTCAGCTCGCGGACGCTGGCGACCAGCAGGCCGCTCCTGCGCGGCCGATAGCGCAGCACCAGGCGCAGCTCGCTGATGCCGCGGGTCGGCTCCGGCCAGCGCGGCGGTGAGGCGTCAAGTGCCGCCATGGCCCGATCGAAGGGAAAGCGCGGCACGCCGAGATCCTGCTGCTCGACGCGGCGCGCACCGAGCAGCCGACCCTCCCGGGCGGCGGGCAGCAGGTCCAGCTGCGCCTCCAGGCCGGCGTGGCGCAGCTGATGGATCAGCGAGGTGAGAAAGGCGGTCTTGCCCGCGCGCGACAGCCCCGTGACCGCCAGGCGCAGCTGGCGGTCGCGGGTGCGCTCCATCAGGTCGGTCAGTTCCCGGGTCAGGGGCTCGAACATGCGGCGGGCGTCCTCTGGGCTGTCAGGAGTTGATATGGGGCTGGCGGTTGCGCGCCGCAAGCCGGCGCCAGACCAGCGTCAGCGGCGGCAGCAGGCACAGCGGCAGCAGGGCGGCATTAAGTACCGACCAGCCCATGGCGCTGACCAAGGGGCCGGCGATCAGCGCGGTGACGGCCACGGTGGTAAATACCAGAAACTCGTTGGCGGCCTGGGTGCGCGCTCTTTCCTCGGGCCGATGGGTTTCGGTAAGCAGGCCGGTGGCCGGCAGGAAAGTGAAGTTCCAGCCCAGGCCGAGCAGAATTAGGCCGGCAACAAAGGTCGCGTAGCTGGTCTCGAGCTGAGCGACGGCCACGCTTGCCGCCAGCAGCAGGCAGCCGGTGACGATCATGCGCACCGGACCAAAGCGGGCGGTCAGCCGACCGGTCGCGAAGGAGGGCAGAAACATTGCCACC
>DATHXP010000292.1:0-6367 GCA_035459605.1 Halomonas sp.
GCCTTTCGAACCATGATGTCGTTGGGGATCTTGCCCATTTCGAGAATCTGGTTCCAGCGATAGCTGAACCAGCCGTTGCGAATGACCAGGCAGTTGCGTTTACGCGCGAACTGCCGGGCCGCGGCTTCCATGGCGAAGGTGCCGCTGCCGGGCAGGATGACCGCCGAATGGGCGCGATAGACCTCTTTCAGAGTGGCGGAAATATCGCGCATCACGCCCTGAAACCTGGGCGACATGTGATTGAGGGCGCGGTCGGTGTAGACCACCGAGTATTCCAGCAGACCCTCGGGGTCCACGTCGGGAAGCAAGCTGGCCATGTATCTCTCCAATTGTCATTTGGGCCTGGGATTAACCTTCAGAGCATATGCTTTTAGACCGTGCCAAGCCAGTCGTCGACGGGTGGCGAACAAACGAAGGCCTGCAGGTTGTTTTCTGCTGGCCCTGTGTGTTTGTGTTGCAGGTTTGGCCAGCGCCTAGCGCTGGCCGGCCTGTATGGCGGTAAGCGCGATGGTGTAGACGATGTCATCTACCTTGGCGCCGCGCGACAGGTCGTTGACCGGCTTGTTGAGCCCTTGCAGCATTGGTCCCACGCTGATCACCCCGGCGCTGCGCTGAACCGCCTTGTAGGTGGTGTTGCCGGTGTTGAGGTCGGGGAACACGAACACCGTGGCGCGCCCGGCCACCGGCGAGTCGGGTGCCTTCTGGCGACCCACGCTTACGTTGGCGGCCGCATCGTACTGCAAGGGGCCATCGATGATCAGCTCGGGGGCGCGCTGGCGAGCAATGCGGGTGGCTTCACGCACTTTTACCACGTCGCTGCCGGTGCCGGACTCGCCGGTGGAGTAGCTGATCATGGCGACCCGCGGTTCGATACCGAAGGCCGCGGCAGAATGCGCGCTCTGAATGGCAATTTCGGCCAGCGTCTCGGCGTCGGGGTCGGGAATGACGGCGCAGTCGCCATACACCACGACCTGATCCGGCAGCAGCATGAAAAAGACCGACGAGACCTGCTGGTAGCCGGGCGCCGTCTTGATCAGCTGAAAGGCCGGCCGCAGGGTGTTGGCGGTGGTGTGCACAGCGCCGGCGACCAGGCCATCGACCTCATCTTCGGCCAGCATCATGGTGCCCAGCACAATGCTGTCCTTGAGCTGCGCCTTGGCGGTGAGTTCGTTGAGGCGTTCGCCGCGCAGCGCCACCATCGGTGCGACATAGCGCTGGCGCACGTCGCTGGGGTCGATGATGGTCAGCCCTTCGGGAAGCGTCAGACCGCGCGTGGCGGCTGCCGCTTCAATGGCGTCGCGCTCGCCCAGCAGCACGCAGTCGGCAATGCCGCGCCGCTGACAGATCACCGCCGCCTCTAACGTACGCGGCTCATCGCCTTCCGGCAGCACGATGCGCCGGCGCGTGCGAGCGGCCATTTCCACCAGCCGGTGACGGAAAGCGGCGGGAGAGAGGCGCTTGGGCACGCCGCGACTGACGGTCTCGCGCAGCCACTCCAGATCCAGGTGAGCGGCCACGAAACGCGTGGTCTGTTCGGCGCGCTCATGGTCGTCTACCGGGATATCGGCACACATGCGGTCGAGCTTGCGCGCGGTAGTGTAGCTGTCGTAGTCCACCGCCAGCACCGGCAGACCGGTGTCCAGTGCCGGGCGGCAGAAGTCGATCATGGCCTGATTGGGCGGCTCGCTGTGGGTCAACAGAATGCCTGACAGCTCTACGCCGCTGAGGGTCGCCAGCGCCGCGGCTAGCAGGGTGTCGTCGCGGTCGCCAGACGTTACGATCAGGCGTCCGGGCTGGAAGACGTGCAGGGTGTGAGCGGCGCTGCGGGCGCACAGGCTGGTAGCCAGCACCCGGCGCTTGGCCGGCTCGCCTTCGTTGAGGAAGCGAGCGCCAAGCGCGCGAGCGATGTCCAGAGTGCGCGGCATGCTCAGGCGGTCCTGCCAGGGCACGGCGGCGATCAGCTTGAGCCCGGCTTCCTCCAGGGGCGCCAGACGCTGCTGCCAACGGCCCAGCACCTGCTGGCCCGATTCGGCGGTGGCCTCGGGTGCGGCAAGGCTGGCCTGGCGCTGCGACGATGCCGCCGGCAGGCGCATCAGCATGCAGCCCAGCACTCGGCGTGAATGGCGGCCGCCGAAGGCCTGAACCTGCATATCGATCCGTTCCAGCAGGCTTGTGGTATCGTTGTTCTCGCCGCTGGCCACCAGAATAATGCTGGCGTCCAGCGCGCGGGCCAGCTGAGCGTTTAAGTTGGCGGCGTAGCTGGTGTCGGCGCTTGGGGCCAGCCCTTCGACCACCACCAGGGCCGGCGGCTCGTCGCCCCGGCTTAGCTGAGCGCAGCGCACGATGGCAGACTCCATCAGCTCGGCGATGCGGTTGTGGGCCAGCAGACGCTCAAGCTCGGCTCGCGGCATCGGGGTGGGTGGTGTCAGACCCATGGTGCTGGCGATCAGCGCCGAGCTGCGATCCAGCGGCTGGTCGTCATCGTCCTGGCGGAAGGGCTTGAGAAAGCCGGTCTTGACGCCCAGAGTATCGAGACCGCGCAGCAGGCCCAGGCAGGCCGAGGTCAGGCCGACGCCACCATCGGTGGGCACCATCAGCAGGGTGCGGGGGGATGTCATTCGTTGTTCTCCAGCAGGCGGCGGGTTTCATCAGCAATGTAGCTTTCTTCGTCGGTAGGAATCACCCAGACCTCGGGGCGCGCTGGCTCGCCGGTATCGATACGGGCTTCCTTGCCGCCCACGGTCTGGGCATTGGCGCTGCCCGACAGGCGCAGATTGAAGTGCGGCAGGCTGTCGATGACCCGAGCGCGTATCGACGAGGCGTTCTCGCCGATGCCGCCGGTAAAAACAATGCCGTCGAGGCGCGGCAGGCCGCAGCTGAGAGCGGCCAGCGACTTGGCCAGCCGATAGCAGAACACTTCGATGGCCAGGGTGGCGGCTTCATGGCGCTCGGAGGCGGCCTGTTCCAGGGTGCGCATGTCGTTGGAAAGCCCCGAGAGTCCCAGCAGGCCGCTTTGGTTGTTGAGCAGGTTGTCGATGGCTTCCAGGCTCCAGCCCAGCCGGCCCAGGTGGGCATGCAGGCCGGGGTCCACATCGCCGCTGCGTGTGCCCATCACCACGCCCTCCAGAGGAGTGAGCCCCATGCTGGTATCCACGCTTTCGCCCTGCCACACCGCGCAGGTGGAGCAGCCGTTGCCCAGGTGGGCAATCAGCCAGCCGCCGTGGCAGCGCTCGCTGAGAAAGCCGACTCGCTGACTGATGTAGGCGTGGCTGCTGCCGTGGAAACCATAGCGACGAATACCCTGCTGGCGGTAGAGGCGAATGGGGATAGCGTAGCGGTAGGCCCTGGGCGGCAAGGTCTGATGAAAGGCGGTATCGAATACCGCAACCTGGGGCAGCTCCGGGTACAGCTGCTGGGTGGCTTTAACGCCGATCAGATTGGCCGGGTTGTGCAGCGGCGCCAGCTGGCCCATGGTGTCGATGGCGCGGATGACCGCCGGGGTGATGCTGGCGGCCTTGGTGAAGCGCTCGCCGCCGTGAACAATGCGATGCCCCACGGCCAGCAGTGGCTGATCGGCCAGCAGCTTGAGAATCTCGCGCATGGCTTCCAGGTGGTTGGCACCGTCAAGCGAATAGGAAAAGGGCTTGCCGTTGGCATCGGTGCCTTTGAGACGCGCTTCGTCGCCCCCGAGCCGTTCCGCTTTTCCCGAAATACGTTGCCGGGCGGGGTCTTTGTGCACCAGCGCATACCTGACCGATGATGAACCGCAGTTGATCACCAGGATTGAATCACCCATGAAAGCCTCTCGATTCAAGACGTGCCGCACCAGCGGCGTTGCTGCATTGACGCTAACACGGTTTCGACAAAAGCATGAAGCAAGTAGAGTTCACATTGATTTACGTCAAGGGTATGAGCGCAGTCAGAAGCGACGTCTGCGTTCAGCGCCGCCACTGCTGGCGCTGCGTTCTCGTTATCCCTTGATCAACGTCATAGCGCTGATGGAAACAGCCCATGTCCAGTAATACCGCCGCACCGGCGATCTCTTCTCTTCCTCGCCCGCTGGCCCTGCTGCTGCTGATATCGGTGGCGACGATGTTCGCCGGTAACCATGTGGCGGCGCGAATCACCTTTGATGACGGCACGGGGCTGCTGCTGGCGATTGTGGTTCGCTCCGCCGTGGCGGTATCGGTGCTGGGCTGCCTGGTCATCGTGCAGGCTAAGCGGTTGGCACTGCCTGCGGTCAGTCGCCCTTGGCAGCTGCTGGCCGGCCTCTTGATTGCTGTGCAGAGCCTGTGCCTGTATTCGGCGGTGGCTCGAATCCCGGTGGTGGTGGCGCTGCTGCTGATGAATACCTTTCCCATCCAGCTGGCTCTGCTGACCTGGATGCTGGGCGGAAAGCGGCCGAGCGGGCAGGCGGCGCTGATCATGGCGCTGATTCTGGCCGGCCTGGTCGTGGTGCTTGAGGTGCCTGAATGGCTGACTGATCCCGGCGCCATGGGGCCTGATTGGTTGAGCGGGGTAGGGCTGGGACTGGCGGCGGCGGCCGCGTATTCCGGCGCGCTGTGGATCACCGAACATCGGCTCAGTGGGCTGGGTAATACGCTCAGAAGCCTGTTGACCATGGCGACGGTTCTGCTGGCCATGCTGATGGCTGGTGGGTTGGGACTGATGCCCGGGGGCATGTCCCTGCCGGCGTCACCCTCGGGGTGGTGGAGCCTTGCTACGCTGGCGCTGCTTTATGGCGTGGCTTTTTCAGCGCTGTTCATTTGCATACCGCGCCTGGACATGGCGCGTAACGCACCGGCCATGAACGCCGAGCCGGTTGCGGCGCTGGTGCTGGGCTACCTGGTACTGGGGCAGGCGCTGGACGGCGGTCAGCTCATCGGCGCCGCCATGGTATTGGGCGGCATCCTGCTGCTGGGATTGCTGCGGCGGACTTGAGGTGGCGTCGCCGTCAGGCGACATGTGTGACGAGTATTTGCACATTCTGCCCTTGAACTCGCAAGGGAGAGGGACCACACTGAGAGGCGTTAAGAAACACTGTTCTTTAATGAGGAAGACGCCATGAAACGCTTGACTGTTATCGCCGCAGCGTCTGCGCTGCTCGCCGCCGGTATGGCTACTGCCGCTCAGGCCCAGCAGGTCAACTCGCCGCAGTTCTATGTGGGCGGCGATGCCATGTTTTGGGAGCTTGACAACAAGCGCGGTTCTGATCGCGACAGCGTCGGTCTGCGCGTGCGCGGCGGGGCTCAGTTCAATGACTACCTCGCTTTGGAAGGCCACCTCGGCACCGGCGGTTCTGACGGCAGCGCCGAGCTTGATTACCTGGTCGGCGCCTATGGCAAGGGGATTCTCCCGGTGACGGATCAGTTTCGGTTCTACGGCTTGGCCGGTATCACCGAAGTGGACTATGACATGGACCGCGAGAGCGACTTCTCCTACGGCGCCGGCCTAGAGTTTGCCGTGACGCCGCAGCTGTCGGTGGGCGCAGATTACATGCGCTACCTGGATAAGTCGGACTACAATTTCAACGCGGCCAGCGTGGGAATGCGCTATCGCTTCTAAGTTGCATCTAGCCTCGGTAGCCTGGCAATGATGGCCAGGCGCCGCGACCGGCAAGACAAGCAGCGCCCCGCCAATGCTCATTTACCGTTCATGAGCGCGGCGGGGGCGCTTTGGTGCTGGAAGCGTCTTTTATCAGTCGGCGCGGTCGAGCCCCATCTGCCAGAAGTCGATTTCCAGGCGCGTGGCGTCGCGGAAGGTGGTGGTCAGCTGGGCGAAACGCTCGGGCGTCACGTCGGCCAGGCGGGCGTCGAGCCAGGCGATCTCGTCGCGCATGGCGCCCTGGAAGGCGTCGCTTTCATACATCTGCAGCCACTTTTCATAGGGGTTGGCGTCGCCGCGTACGGTGAAGGGCTGTTTGGCCTGCCACTGGGAAATCTCGCCGTAGCCCACCAGGCAAGGGGCGAGGGCCACGTGCATGTCGAGCAGGTCGCCGCGGTTGCCGGTGTCCAGCACGTAGCGGGTGTAGGCCATGGTGGCGCGGGCTTCCGGCAGCGCGACCAGGTCGGTTTCTGAGATACCCCATTCGCGGCAGTAGTCGATATGCAGCTCGAGCTCGACGTCGATGATGGTCTTGAGGCCTTCCAGGCTATGGCGCAGCTCGGCCATGTCGCGGCTCTTGTAGACGGCCAGCGCATAGGCGCGCCCGAAGTGCATCAGAAATAGATAGTCCTGCTTGAGGTAGTGGCGAAACGCCTCGTCTTCCAGCGTGCCGGCGGCCAGCTGGCGCACGAAGTCGTGCTCGATGTAGGCGCGCCACTCGTCGGCGCAGGCTGCGGTCAGGTCGGTAAAGCGATAGCTCATG
>DATHXP010000293.1:0-2137 GCA_035459605.1 Halomonas sp.
GAGAGCAGCTGATACTCGAACAACAGCTGCTTGAAGTCCTGACGCTGGTGCGCGAACAGGTACACGGAAACCTCTTCCTGCTCCGGCCAGGAGCGATAGACGACGCGATAGCCGTCGATCAGTAATTCCCTGTAGCGATCGATCCCCAGATCGAGCGCCAGACGGCAGGTTGCATAGGTAGCGGGATTTTCCGCAAGTCGCTGCACAGCCGTGTTGGCAAGCTGTTGAATGTGGCCGTGTGCTTCGCCTGGCTGCCACTCCAGGCGCTCGATCAGGAACTGCCGACAGTGTCGCAAGGATTCGAGAGCCGTGTCTTCAAGCGAGACCGCTGCTCTCATAGAGATTCACCGAGCTCGATTGTTTCATCCGCCTTGAGCCGCGCCATGAACTCCTCCGCGCTCATGGTCTTGCCCTCTTCTCGGCTCTTCTCGCCCAGGCTCAGCAGCTTGAGCAGGGCGATGGCCTGCTCGCGGCGCGCGTGGGCCGCATAGGACTCGATGACGTAGGTCGGTTTGCCGTGCTGGGTGATCACCAGAGGTTCCTGGACATCCAGGGTCGCGGCGTTCTGTTTCAGGTAGCTGATGGTCTCGATGCGCATCGATACGCTCCTTGGTGGAATCGCGGTATGGTCCAATGGTAGTCCGTAAATAGACCGATCGCCAGGCTTTGTCTGAAACGCCCTAGCCGTCGGCCTGCAGGGCGCCATGGTTTTCCAGCAGCGCAGCAAGTTTTGACCACACCGTCTCGAGCAGGCGCGGCTGGGCGGCTGCGGTGGGGTGGATGCCGTCGTCCTGCATCAGCGCGGGGTCGAGCGCCACGCCCTCGAGCAGAAAGGGCACCAGCGCCAGGTCGTACTTCTCGGCCAGCTGCCGGTAGACGCCGGTGAAGGCGTTGCGATAGGCCTCGCCGTAGTTGGGCGGGATGTCGATGCCCACCAGCAGCACCTGGGCGCCGGCGGCCCGGCTGGCCTCGATCATGGCGCTAAGGTTGTCGCGCATCTGCTGCGGCGATAGGCCGCGCAGCCCGTCGTTGCCGCCCAGCTCCAGCAGAACAATATCCGGGGCGTGCTGTCTCAACAGGCCGGGCAGGCGCGTGGCGCCGCCCGAGGTGGTTTCGCCGCTAATGCTGGCATTGATGACTTCGGCCTTGCCCTCAAGCCGCTTGTGTAACAGGCTGACCCAGCCGGCGCCCTGTTCGATACCGTAGGCGGCGCTCAGGCTGTCGCCCATTATCAGAACCGCTGGTCGCTTGGCGGCATAAAGGGGCGACACCGCCAGCGCTACCACCAGCAGCAGCCAGCCTGCTCTCGAGGCTGCCAGTCGCTCCCGGCCCAGCCGTCTCCAATGCCGCCCAGTTGAGAACTTCATCATTATGCCAACCTCGCCCGCCGATCCTGTTGAATACCGTCTTGAAGAAGATAGATCTAATAATAGTCCTGATAAAGACTGCCCTGCTGCAGAGAGCGCACCGATTCTACACGCTCGGCGCCTCGGCAAGCGCGTGACCAGCGGTGGGCGTCCGCTGGTCATTTTGCAGCATCTGGATCTGCGCGTGCTGCCGGGAGAGAGTGTTGCGATCATTGGCCAGAGCGGCACGGGCAAGTCGACGCTGCTGGGCCTGCTGGCGGGGCTCGACACGCCAAGCGAAGGTGAGCTTGAGCTGTTCGGAGAGCCGCTGGGGGCGCTGGATGAAGACGGCCGGGCGCGCCTGCGGGCCGGACGCGTGGGCTTCGTGTTCCAGAACTTTCAGCTGCTGCCGACCCTGACGGCGCTGGAAAACGTGCAGCTGCCGCTGGAGCTGACGCCGCTGGCGGATGACGAGAAGCGCGCCCGGCAGTGGCTGGAGCGGGTGGGGCTGGGGGAGCGGCTGGGGCATCTTCCGCGCCAGCTCTCCGGCGGCGAGCAGCAGCGGGTGGCGCTGGCGCGCGCTTTCGTCGCCAACCCCGAGCTGGTGTTTGCCGATGAGCCTACCGGCAATCTCGACCCGGTCACCGGCGAGCGGGTGATCGAGACGCTGTTCGCGCTGAATCGCGAGGCCGGCACCACCCTGGTGCTGGTGACCCACGACCCGCAGCTGGCCTCGCGCTGCGACCGCAGCCTGCGGCTTGAAGACGGGCGGCTGACCGAACGGCCCGCCG
>DATHXP010000294.1:0-6009 GCA_035459605.1 Halomonas sp.
GCCGTCCAGGCAGGTCATCATGGCCGGTTCATCACCGGGTATATTGAGCAGAATCGACGAAATTCGTCCGCCATACATGGCGCCGGCATACACCGAGGTCAGCATGATCAGCGCCGTTTCGGGGGCCAGGCCGAGGGTAAAGGCCAGCGGAATCAGGATCGCCACGCCGTTGGCCGGCCCCAGCCCCGGCAAGGCGCCAATCAGGGTGCCCAGCACGGCGCCCAGCAGGGCAAACATCAGGTTGTGCGGCGCCAGGGCCACGCCAAAACCATCGATCAGATAGCCCAGGGTCTCCATCAGCTCAGCTCCAGGAAGGACAGCGGGCCCAGCGGCAGCGCAAGACCCAGGGCGAAGTTGAAGATCACGAACACCACCACCCCGGAAACCGCACCGGTGACATAGGCCCTGAGCGGCCTGGAACCCATGCGCCAGCACAGCGTGCCCACGGCCAGCGTCGTGCTGATGATGAACCCGAGCGGCTCAAGCAGAGCGGTATAGAGCACCAGCACCACCACCGCGATGACCAGCTCCACGCCGGTGCGATTAAAGGGCCAGGCGCTGTCCGGGTCCGGACGCAGCATCAGGTACAGGCTTGAAATGCCAAGCACCGCGGCCAGCAGCTTGGGAAAGGTATCGGGGCCGACGGACTCGGCCCCGCCGAACGGCTCGGGAAACTGGCTGGCGCCCCAGCCGTAAGCCACGGCCAGGGCCAGCAGCACGACGCCCAGGATGCGATCGTTCAGCCTCACTACTGGATCAGCCCGATGTCTTTGGACAGCGTCTCGATATCGACAATCTGCTGATTCACGAACTCTTCAAACTCGCCGGCGCTCATGTGGAACGGCATCAGGCCGTTATTGGACATCACGTCCTTCCATTCCTGGCTCGCATAGACGGTGTCCATGGCGTCCACCCAGTACCGCTTGGCATCGTCGGAGATATCCGCCGGCATGTAGAAACCGCGCCAGTTGGGGCCAATCGCATCGATACCCTGCTCGCGCGCGGTGGGAATATCACCGAACTTGCCCGGCAGACGCTCCTCGGACAGCACCGCCAGCACGCGCAGATCGCCCGACTCCATGAAGCCTTGAGCCTCGGTGACATCACCGGTAAATGCATCCACATGGCCACCCACTACCTGGGTCAGGGCCTCGCCGCCGTTGTTGTATGACAGGTAGGCAATGCGCGGCAGGTTCTCGACGCCGGCTTTCTGAGCGGCAATCAGCACCTTGAGGTGGTCCCAGCCGCCCTTGGCGCTGCCGCCGGCGAACTTGACGCTGCGCGGGTCGGCCTTGAGCGCCTCCATCAGCGCCGGCAGGCCCTGATATTCAGAGTCGCTGGATACCGCAATCACGCCGTAGTCGGCGCCCAGTGCGCCTACCCAGTTGACCATGTCGGCGTTCATGCCGGGAAATTGCCCCTGGGCCAGGCGCGTGGTTGTAGCGGTGGAGGCAGCCACCAGCAGCTGGTCATCGCCGGCGCGCTTGCTCACCGTGTGGGCAAAGGCCACGCCGCCGCCGGCGCCGGCCATGTTGATGGTCTGCACGCTGGCCGGCACCAGCTCCAGATCTTCCAGCACCTTGCCAACGCTGCGGCAGGTAAAGTCCCAGCCGCCGCCGGGATCCGCAGGGGCCAGGCACTCCACCTTGCCTTGCGGTTCAAAGGCCAGGGCAGAGCTCGCAGCGAGCGCAAAGGTGGCGATAGCAAGCAGCTTGACGGAGGTGGATGATGACATTGTTGTATTCCTCTGGCAGATGGAAAAGCAGTGCGAAAAGCAAACCTGTAGAACGTCGGAGCCCAGCTTGAGACTGAAGCAGCAGACATCGTCGCACGGCTCGCCAACATGTCGAGCCGTAAACAAAGGGCTTCCCCTGACAAAGGATAGAGTAGAGGCCGTTGAGCGCGCCTACAATCATGGACGCCTTCAACGCTGGGCGCGAGTCGCTGGGGCTGTCAGAGCTGGCCCAGAGCGCCGGTTTTTTACTCAAGGCAGAGGAAAAGACCCCATAAAGCGCAACGACACCCCCAAGCGGGAGTGCCGTCATCCTGGCGAGTGGCCAGATCTTTAAAGACTAACTCTTTGAATGGCAGCGCTATGCCATCACTGCGATAAATTCTGGCGCACGATCAGCGTTCGAAAGTCAGGTCGACCTGCGCGGTACCGCGATGCAGCATACCGAGTTCGCGCGCCGCGCGCTTGGACAGGTCGATGATACGCCCGTCGACAAAGGGCCCGCGATCGTTGATGACCACCTCTACCTGCTCGCCGTTATCGCGGCGGGTGACGGTCACCCTGGTACCGAAAGGCAGGGTGCGGTGAGCAGCCGTCAGCGCTGCCTGATTGAACACTTCGCCACTGGCGGTGGTTCGACCCTGGAAGAAGTCGGCGTAATAGGAGGCAACGCCCTTCTGGTCGACCGTGCTGGCCTGGGCAACTCCAGCGCTCGCTCCCCCTGTCAGCGCCGCTGTCAACAATACAGCACTCAAAGTTCTGGGACGGGACAGCCCGGCCCTGTTGAAAAACACCATGCTCAGACCTCATGACGGTTTGTACGCCCGGGCCGAGTCTTCGGCTAGGCGCCTTGCAAGGTCGCAACCTGACCGGCAGCAACCCGTGTCGGCGGCGGGCAAATAATATACCGACTAATCGTCACTGGCAATTTTTACAACTTTTGCGTGCATCGCCGCCGGAGCGCGGTTTATCGCGACAAGTGGCACAGTCGTGGGCGAATCAGCTCACCGAGCAGAGTCGCCATTGCCAGGCCCAGCAGCAGCCAGGGCCAGTGGCTGCCGAACTCCAGGCTGACCAGTCCCAGCGCATCGACAAATACCAGGCCAATCCCCAGCGGGCTGACATAGCGCACCATGAACAGCCACAGGGTATACCAGAATCGATTCAGACCTAGCTCATCGCGGAAGGTCTCCTCCTTGAGCAGAAAGCCTGCCAGCAGCACCATGCCCAGACCGCCTATGGGCATCATCCAGCGCGAGGTCAGGTAGTCCAGCCAGTCGAAGAAGTGCCTGCCGGCAAAGGTCCAGTCGGCGCCGACATTGAACGACAGCATCGCCAGAGTGCTGACCAGCCACAGTACCAGCCCGGCTGCCCATGACGCCGCGGCGCGGGAAAACCCCTTGTTATCCGCCAGCCAGGAGACGGTCGCCTCGATCATGGAGACCGAGGAGGTCAGTGCCGCCATCGACAGCATCAGAAAGAACAGGCTGCCAAACAGGGTGCCGAACGGCATGGCCTGAAACGCCAGCGGCAGGCTCATGAAAATCAGACCCGGACCGCTGCTCGGGCTCATGCCGTTGGCAAAAATCACCGGAAAGATCGCCAGCCCCGCCATCATCGCCACCACGGTATCGGCCAGCGCCACGCTCAGCGTGGTACGCGCAATGGAGGTGCCTTTAGGCAGATAGCTGCCATAGGTAAGAATCGCGCCCGAGGCCAGCGACAGCGTGAAGAACGCCTGGCCCAGCGCGGCCAGCATGCCTTCGCTTGACAGGCTGCCGGCGTTGAACGAGAACAGAAAGCTCACCGCCTCGCCGAAGCCGCCTGAAAACACGCCGTAGACAATCAGCAGCGCCAGCATCACCACCATGCCAGGCATCATCCAGCTCACGCTCTTTTCGATACCGGCCTGAACGCCCTTGCCGACAATGACCATGGTGGCCACGGTCACCAGTGTGCTCCAGAAGCCGAGGTTCAAGGGGTTGTCATTGTTGGCGGTAAAGATAGCCACCATGTCATCGACGCTGGAGCCGCCCAGGCTGCCCGCGATCACCTTCCACAGATAGGCGAAGGACCAGCCGGCCACGACCACATAGAAGCTCAGCACCATGAAGCCGCAGAGCATGGCCATCCAGCCCAGCAGCGACCACCAGGAACCGCCGTCTGACTCGGCCACCACGCGACGAATGGCATCGACAGGGCTGCCTCGCCCCCGCCGGCCAAAGGCGATCTCGGTCATCATCACCGGCACGCCCACGGCCAGAATGCACAGCAGGTACACCATGACAAAGGCACCGCCGCCGTACTCCCCGGCGATATAGGGAAACTTCCAGATATTTCCCAGGCCCACGGCCGAGCCGGTCGCCGCAAGCACGAAGCCCCAGCGTCCAAGCCACTGGGTGCGGGGGTTAGCGTCATTTGTCATGTCACACCAGGATCACGTCACCATCATGATTACACCGTCGCCCACCGGCCCATTGGGCGAGAGCAGCCCTCAAGTCGCGTGGGATACTACCACGGACAGGCCTTAGAAATGACCCTGCTATTTACAACCTTCGAATCGCTCTTGCTGAATCTCCTTGAGAATCAATCGCTGCGTATCACTGCCGGCTCGACAGCAGCTTTTCCACGCTGCTCACCTTGTCCTCCATGCTCTGTTTTCTGTCAGTGCGCGTCCCCAGCTTTATCGTCGTGGTGATACGCGGCGCCCCCATATCGTGAACAACCTCATGGCAGCGCTTGACCACGGCCATGACCTCATCCCAGGGCCCCTCGATGTTGGTGCCGTAGGCATGCATAGAGTGTTTCAGGCCGGCCTCGCGGATCACTCGCTGACAGGCCGAAACATGCGGCGAAACCGATACGCCAACGCCCATGGGAACAACACAAAGATCAATCATTACCTCCATAGATCTACTCCTTAAGCTAAACGATGGAAGACGCGCTCAAGCGCCGGCATCCAGGGGCGCGCCTGCTCCAGCTCGGCCGCCAGCTGCAGCAGCTGCCGCTCACCGTGCAGGGGAGCGACAAACTGAACCCCGACGGGCAGCTGCCGATCACTGCTGCCCCATGGAACGGACATGGCGGGCTGGCCGGTCAAGTTGGCCAGCTGCGTAAAGGGGGTCGCCTTGAGCGCATCCCTGGCCAGAGTGTTGAGCACATCGGCCTTGAGGGCCAGGCCGGCCAGGCCTGGAATAGCCAGCTGCGTCATCAGGCGTTCGCGAGTCCGCGAGGGATAAAGCTCGCCAAGCTGCGGTGCCGCGCCGGCCGTTGTCGGCATCAGCAGCACATCATGGCGTCGATGGAAGACGCCCATCTGACGGGCCAGCGTGTTCCAGTCGTTCAGACGACGCAGATAATCCCCCGCAGGCAATGCCCGCCCCATGCGATAAAGCGCGCGGGTCGCAGGCTCAATAGCGAGCTGCCTTACCGGCTTGCCAAGCTGTCGCGAGAGTTGCTCAAGCACTGCCACCACCTGTCCCAGGTAGAGCGTCAAGTAGCAGTGCGCCACCAATGCACCGTCTACCGGTGGCTCAACCCACTCGACGCGATGTCCCAGCGCCTCGAGCTCCGCCGCCGCCTGCTCAACGGCCTGCACGACCTGGGCGGACAGCCGCGTGCCTAGCGACCGCGACAGCGCCGAGCCCAGCGACACGGCAATCCGCAGTCGGGGGAGCTCTTGATCCAGCGCGCTGGAAAAACCCCGCTCCTTGGGCACGCCGTAAAGCGCCCCCTCATCGACGCCGTTGAGCGCATCGAGCAGCGCCGCTGCGTCACGCACGCTGCGCGTCAGCGCAAAATCCAGGGAAGCACCGTGCCACGGCGGACCCTCCAGCGGACCGGCCGGCATGCGTCCGCGGCTGGGCTTGAGCCCGAATAGCCCGCAGTAGCTGGCAGGAATACGGATCGAACCGCCGCCGTCGCTGGCCATGGCAAAGGGCACCATGCCGGCGGCGACAGCCACCGCCGAGCCGCCGCTGGAGCCGCCGGGTGAATGGCTCGTCTGCCACGGGTTGCGCGGATGGGAAAACGCCTTGGGTTCGGTGATGCCCATCAGGCCGAGCTCCGGGGTCACGGTCTGGCCGAGAATGACCAGCCCGGAGGCGCGCATACGCGTGACCAGGTTAGCATCCTGCGCGGGCCGAAAATCTCTGAGGGCTTCGCTGCCGCTTGCCAGCGGTTCACCGGCAAGCGCTATCAGCAGGTCCTTGGTCAGCGTCGGCACGCCGGCCAGCGGCGCCGAGGCGTCGATAACGTCGAGCTCTTGTCGGGCCTGC
>DATHXP010000295.1:0-6425 GCA_035459605.1 Halomonas sp.
CGTCTCGTTGACGAGCTGGTCGAAGGCCGGAAAGATGTAGTCGGCAAACTGGATCTCGGCCACCGGCACCGAGCCCTGGGCGGCCAGGCCGTTGGCAAAGCCGGCGATGCCCTGCTCCACCAGCGGCGTATTGAAGCAGCGGGAACGGCCGTATTTTTCCTGCAGATGGCTGGTGGCGCGAAATACCCCGCCGAAGCTGCCCACGTCCTCGCCGAAGCACAGCACCCTGTCGTCTTCGGCCATGGCGATGTCCAGCGCCTGGTTGATCGCCTGCAGCATATTGAGCGTTGGCATGTCAGACGTCTCCCTGTGATTTACCGTCGAGACTGCGCGCGCCCCTGGGGTAGGCCTCGGGGTAGCGACGGATATGGTCGGTCAGCGCTTCCAGCTGGCGCTGCAGCGCCGGGGTGACCTCGGCGTACACGTCGGTCACCAGGCTCTCCAGCGGCGGTGGCGGACGCTTCTCGGCGCGTTTCAGGGTCTCGAGCACCTCGCGGCGCAGCGATTCCTGCAGCGCCTTCTCCTCGTCGTCGCCCCACCAGCCCTGGGCAATCAGCCAGGCGCGATAGCGCAGGACAGGATCCTTCTCCCGCCAGATCTCCTCTTCCTTTTTCGAGCGATAGCCCGAAGGGTCATCCGACGAGGAGTGCGCTGCGAGGCGATAGGTCATGGCCTCGATCAGCACCGGCTTGCTTTGCTCTAGCGCGATGCGGCGCGCGTCCTGAGTGGCCCGATAGACCGCCAGCAGGTCGTTGCCGTCGACGCGAATCACCCGCATGCCGTAGCCAAAGGCCCGCGGTGCGATGCCGTCGCCGGCATACTGCTCCGACGCCGGCGTGGAAATCGCATAGCCGTTGTTGCGGCAGAAGAAGATCACCGGCGCCTCATGCACCGCTGCCATATTGAGCCCGGCGTGGAAATCGCCCTCCGAGGCGGCACCCTCGCCGAAGAACACCAGGGTGCAGAGCGCATCGCCGGCAAGCTTCTGGCCGTAGGCGTAGCCGGCGGCCTGGGGAATCTGGGTCGCCAGCGGCGACGAGATGGTCAGGTAGTGCAGCTTGCGCGAGCCGTAATGGACCGGCATCTGACGTCCCTTGCCGTAGTCCAGCGCGTTGCCGAACAGCTGATTCATGAACTCGTCGAAGGTAAAGCCGCGATAGACCAGGGCCCCCTGCTCGCGATACTGCGCCATGATCATGTCGGCGTCGTCGAGCGCCGCCGTGGCGCCAACCACCGCGGCCTCCTCGCCGGTGCACTGCATGTAGAAGGAGAGTCGCCCCTGGCGCTGGGAGGCCATCATGCGTTCGTCCAGCACCCGGGTGGCGATCATTGCCTGGTAGATGCGCCGCGCCTTGTCGCGCTCGAGCGCCGGTCCTTCGGCGCCCTCGAACAGGCTGCCGTCCCTGGTCAGCACCCGATAGGTTGGGATGCTGACCTCGTCGCCGGACAGGAAGTCCGGCGTATAGATCTCACGCGCTGTGGTCATCGTCATGATCCTTGTCCCTTGTGAGGACAGTGTTGTCGGTATTGTTCGGGATCGCCAAGGGATTGCCCCGGCGCCGATCAACGCTGCAGATTGACGTTAACGTAAACTATCACGCTTGACCATAGACCAAACCGCACACAACACCCGCGTCGACAGCTATGCCGAGGCGGCGCCGATGCTTGCGCTCTCGGGCTGCAGCCAGGCAAACAGGCTGTCGACAAACAGCGCCAGCAGCGCGATCAGCACCGCCCCCTGCAGCACGTGGGCGGTATTGCCGTTGACGATGCCGGAAATGATCGGGTCGCCGAGGTTGCTGGCGCCCATGGTGGCGCCGATGGCCGCGGTGGCTATGTTGATCGTCACCGAGGTGCGGATGCCGGCCACGATCACCGACGCCGCCAGCGGCATTTCGACATGCATCAGCAGCTGGCGCTGGGTCATGCCCATGCCCCGAGCGGCCTCGCGCACCTCGGCAGAAACGCCCTCCAGCCCGGCCAACGTATTGCGCACAATCGGCAGCAGCCCATACAGCAGCAGCGCCACGATCACCGGCAGGGTGCCGAAACCGAGCACCGGCACCGCCAGCGCCAGCACCGCCACCGGCGGAAACGTCTGGCCGATGGCGGCAAGCTGCGCCACCAGCGGCAGAAAGTCCTGCCCCCAGCGACGCGTCACCGCCACCGCGGCGCCGATGCCAATCGCAACCGAGAGCAGCGCGGCCGCGCTGACCACCAGCAGGTGCTTGCCCAGCAGCGTCAGGAAGTCCGCCCGCTGATAGATCACCGAGCGGCTGTCGGGCTCGATCCAGCGAAACAGCGGCTCCAAGGCCTCCATGGCCAGGCAGCCGCCCAGCAGCAGCACAAGCCAGGTGAGCGGCACGACCAGTCCGCGCAGCCGGCTCAAGGCCTTGCCTCCTCGCCGCTAGCGGTCGGCGCGCGCGCTGCCACCACGTCAGTCAGACTCAGCGTGCCCAGCATCTTTGCACTGCCCTTGCCCTCTACAACCTTCAAGGCATCGGCGCGATGCCACAGCATCAGCGACAGCGCGTCTCTAAGGCTGGCATCGGCGTCAATCGCAGGCGCCGAGGATGGCGTCGATTCGCGGCGCATGCGCGCCGAGACCGGCGTCAAGGCCGCCTCCTTCAGGCCGCGGTCACTGCCACCCAGCAGGGACTCGACGAACTCATCGGCCGGTTCGCGCAGCAGATCGATGGGGCGCCCCTGCTGGCGAATCCGGCCCTCGTGCATCACCACCAGCCGGTCGGCCAGGCGCAGCGCTTCGTCCATGTCGTGGGTCACGAACACGAAGGTCTTGTTGAGTCGCGAGTGCAGCGCGAGCAGCTCGTCCTGAAGGCCGTCCCGGGTCAGCGGGTCCAGCGCGCCGAACGGCTCATCCATCAGCAGGATATCGGGATCGGCGGCCAGCGCCCGAGCCACGCCAACGCGCTGCGCCTGGCCGCCGGACAGCTGGCGCGGATACTTGTCGGCAAAGCGCGAATGGCTCATGCCGAGCAGCGCCATCAGCTCATCGACCCGCGCGGCAATGCGCTCGGGCTCCCAGCCCAGCAGACGCGGCACCAGGGCGATATTGCGCGCCACCGTCCAGTGCGGAAACAGGCCGATGCTCTGAATTACGTAGCCGATGCGCCGGCGCAGCACCTCCTCGCGGAAACTGCGGATCGGCTGGCCGTCGATATGAATTTCACCGGCGCTGTGCTCGATCAGCCGATTGATCATGCGCAGCGTGGTCGACTTGCCGCAGCCCGAGGTTCCCACCAGCACGCAGAACTCGCCCTTGTCGATCGTCAGATTCAGCTCGCGCACCGCCGCCACCCCGCTGAAGTAGCGGCTGATATCTTTCAATTCAATCATGCAGCGCCCCCGGGCGCAGCCATTCGCCCAGCGCCCCGAGCAGCGCATCGGCAATCAGCGCCATGACCAGGATCGGCAGAGCGCCCAGCAGCACCAGGTCCATGGCCGCCTGGCCCAGCCCCTGAAAGATAAAGCGGCCCAGCCCACCGGCGCCGATCAGCGCGGCCACGGCGGTCAGCCCGATCGCCTGCACCGTGGTAATGCGCACCCCCTCCAGCAGCACCGGCAGGGCCAGCGGCAGGCGCACCTGGCGAAACACCTGGCCGGACGTCATGCCCATGCCTCTGGCGGCGTCGATCACCGCCGGATCCACCTCGTCCAGCGCCACGAAGGTGTTGCGCACCATGGGCAGCAGGCTATAGCCGATCAGCGCCAGCAGCGCCGGCGCCCAGCCGATACCGCTGACGCCGAGCTCGGCAAGCCACGGCAGCTCGGCAGCCAGCCAGGCCAGCGGCGCCAGCAGCAGCCCGAACAGGGCCAGGCTGGGAACGGTCTGCAGGAAATTGAGCAGGGTAAACCCCGGCCCGCGCAGGCGCGGCCAGTGGCGCATGAGCATGGCCAGAAAAACACCTATCACCAGGCCGCAGCCTACCGCTGCGCCAACCAGCGCGAGATGCTCGCCGACGGCGGCAACAAACGCATCGCTGCGCGTCACAAACTCGCGACGCAGCGCCAGGCTATCCAGCCAGGGGGTCGCCGTGAGCACGCCGGCAAGGCTCGCCAGTGGTATCAGCAGCAGCATTCCCCCCAGCCATCGGGACAGTTCCAGCCGGGTGCGCACCTCGAGCAGGCTCAGCAGCAGCAAAAACAGCACCGCCCAGATGCCTGCACCCACCCCGAGCCGCGCGCCGGGCAGGCCGGGATCGACCAGGGAGTGCGCAGCGAGCGCCAGCCACAGCGGCAGCCCGACAAGCATCGCCAGCACCAGCACCAGGATCAGCCACAGCTGCCGGCGGCCGCCTTTCAACGCCAGCCCCGCCGCCGCGACGACAGGCAGCAGGCTAAGAGCAAGTCCGGGCCAGCCAGCCACCTCTAAGGCGCCATGCCCCGTGCCGGGCACGATGCGGTTGGGCGCCACGCTGACCGACGCAAGCGTCACCCAGGCCAGCGCGGCGCCGCCCAGCAGGCTGAGCAGCACGGGATTGGCAGACGGTGTCAAACGTCCTCCGGTCAGGGCCACGCAGGGCTCACTCGTCCAGAGTGGCGAGGAACTGCTGCGCCACGCCGGCCGGGTCGAGGCCGTTCACCGCCACATCGCCGTTGAGGCGCTGCAGGGTGTCGCGGTCCAGCGCCGCGAACACCGGCGCCAGCAGCGTCTCGATCTCCGGGTGCGCCTCCAGCACGCTCTGACGCACCACCGGCGCCGGCTGGTAGATCGGCTGCACGCCGAGGTTGTCATCCAGCACCCGCAGGTCCAGCGCCTGCAGGCCGCCGTCGGTGCCGTAGGTCATGGCGGCATTGACGCCTTCGGTCTCCAGCGCCGCGGCGCGCATGGTGGCCGCCGTGTTGCCGCCGGACAGCACCAGCATCTGATCCTGGCCCAGCTCGAACCCGTAGGCCTGCTGGAAGGCCGGCAGCGCCTGGGGCGACTCGACGAACTCGGCGCTGGCCGCCAGCTTAAACTCGCCACCCTCTTCCAGATAGCCGGCCAGATCCTCAAGGCTTTCCAGCCCGTGCTCGCGAGCCAGGTCGCCGCGCACGCTGATCGCCCAGGTGTTGTTGGCCGGCGCGGGCGCAAGCCACACCAGCTGGTGGGCCTCGAGATCCCTGTCGCGCACGGTGGCATAGGCATCGTCGGCATTTTTCCACACCGGGCTGTCGGCCATATCGAAGAAGAAGGCACCGTTGCCGGTGTACTCGGGATAGATGTCGATTTCGCCGGAGAGCAGCGCCTGACGCACGATGCTGGTGACGCCCAGCTGCAGCCGGTCCTCTACCGCCAGCCCCCCGCTCTTGAGCCGCTGCTTGATCAGCTGGCCCAGCACCGAGCCCTCGGTGTCAATCTTGGAGCTTACCACCACGGGATCCGCTGCCTGAGCAACTCCAAGGAGCATCAGGCTGGCGGCCGCCGCGGTGACGGCGACTAGGCGTGTCAGTGCTGATTTCATGATTACCATCCAGGATGAGTTGGCAAATAGGTCAAACTAACGGGTATGGTGAAATGAGTATAGGTTACGTTCCACTGTTCAGACCCCATCGTCAACTAACGAAAGCCAACCGCATGCCTCAGCCGCTTACCACCGCACAGCCTGATCATTGGCAGCACCCGCTGGTGCGCGATCTGGCCTGGCTGATCGACGCCCCTGATCTGCTGCAGCTGGACAACGTCGAACGCCCCAGCCTTGAGGAGCTCGGCCTGGACGCTCCCCAGGTCAGGCAGAGGTTTCTGTATCACCTGGATATCAGCCCCGAGCCGCTGGGTTCGCAATTCGGCGAGACCTTTGACCATCGGCTGGGGCTGTACCACGAGCGGCTCTGGCAGCGCCTGCTGGCGCTGGCGCCGGGCACGCGGCTGCTGGCCCACAACCTGCCGGTGATCGAGGCGCAGCGAACCCTGGGCGAGCTGGATCTGCTGTATACTCGTCGCGATTCTGGCCTGCCGATTCATCTCGAAGTCACCATCAAGTACTATCTGGGGCTGCCCGACGGGCCCGGCGCGGCGGATGATCAGGCGCGCTGGATCGGCCCCGGCGGCATGGACAGCCTGGCCATCAAGCGTGCACACCTGCAGCAGCATCAGCTGCCCATGGCCAACACGCCCCAGGCGCGCGACGCCCTGGCCAGCCATCTGGGCGTCAGCCCACCGGGGCGCATGCTCCAGCGCCTGGCCATGCCGGGCGTGCTGTTCTATCCCATGGACCGGACGCTGCCAGCTCCGCGCCAAGCCAATCCCCGGCATCTCAAGGGGCAGTGGCTGCGCTGGCGTGACTGGCACCGCCTTACCGATCGGTTACCCAGAGGCATGCGCGGCGCCTGGCTGAACAGACCGCACTGGCTGGCCTTTCCAGCGTGCGAGCAGCTTGTGCCCCTGGCTCGGCTGAGCCACCAGCTGGCCAGCCACTTCGCCA
>DATHXP010000296.1:0-12087 GCA_035459605.1 Halomonas sp.
AAGTTCGTTACGACGGGCAAGCGCGGCAGTATCAAAGCAATAGCCTACGCTCACGCGCCGTCTTGTCAGTGTGGCGGCTGGGATGTGAAGCGTTAAGGCGGTTCACGACACCACTATCGCGATGTCGGCTGGCGACCCTGACCCGCCTACTCAAGGATGAGGCCGCCGCACAGCAGGGAGTAAAGTAATGGTTTCAAAAAACGTGGGGATCCCTCAGGGACAGACCCCGGCCAAGCCGCTCCGGCTCGCCTTGGTGCACCTTGCTTACAGTGTCCCCTCCGCCGGGGTCTGTCCCTAAGGGGCTCGGCATACGGCTATCGCTCTCAGGGACAGACCTCGGCCAAGCCGCCCCGGCTGGCCTTGGTGCATCTGGCTTACAGTGTCCCCTCCGCCGGGGTCTGTCCCTAAGGGGTTCGGCATACGGCTATCAGTTCCTGGCGCTTTTCCCGATGGCGCGCGAGCGCCCAGCGCACGTGTTCGCGAACCAGCTCGGACGGGTAAGGCAGGCGCGCCCACAGCGCGGCCTCGACGCGCTCGCTCCAGGGCGCGTTGCCCAGGCCCACGGCCAGGTTGCGCAGCCAGCGCTCGTAGCCCAGCCGGCGCAGGGGGCTGCCGGCGGTGCGCTCGAGAAACTCCTCCTCGCTCCAGCTGAACAGCCGGGTGAGGTCGCTTCGGTCGAGGTCGTGGCGCGGCGCAAAGTCCGGCTCCTGGCTGGCGCGCGTGAAGCGGGTGAAGGGGCACACCAGCTGGCAGTCGTCGCAGCCGAACACGCGGTTGCCCATGGCCTGGCGGTAACGCTCGGGAATGGCGCCGTGAAGCTCGATGGTGAGATACGAGATGCAGGCGCGGGCGTCGACCACCCTGTCCTCGACGATGGCGCCGGTGGGGCAGGCGGTGCGGCAGGCGCTGCAGCTGCCGCAGTGTTCGCTGTCGTAGGGCGGGTCGACGGGCAGCGGCAGGTCGGTGTAGAGCTCGCCCAGAAAGAACATGGAGCCGGCCCTGGGGTTGAGCAGCATGGCGTTCTTGCCGAACCAGCCCAGCCCCGCCTTGCGCGCCAGCCCGCGCTCCATGACCGGTGCGGAATCCACAAAGGCGCGAAAGCCGAACGGTCCGACCACCTCCTGCATCCTGTGGGCCAGCCGGGCCAGGCGCTTGCGCATCAGCTTGTGATAGTCGCGCCCCAGGGCGTAGCGTGACACATAGGCCTTCTCGGGCCGCGCCAGCGTGCGGGTGGTTTCCACCTCCGGTGAGAGATAGTCCAGCCGCACGCTGATCACGCGGACTGTGCCGGGCTCAAGCTCATCGGGCCGGGTACGCTTGGTGCCGTGCTTGGCCATGAAGCCCATCTCGCCGTGATAGCCGGCATCCAGCCAGCGCTGCAGGTGCGCTTCGTCCTCGGCCAGATCCACGTCGGTGATGCCGACCTGCTGAAAGCCGAGCTCGCGACCCCAGGCCTTGATCTGGTCGGCCAGCGCGTGGAAGTCGGGGGTGTCAGCGTTGAAAGTTGGTTGCGGCATGGCGGCTTGGGCGCTAAGGCTCAGGGTGACAATAGTATGAGTGAAACCGCTTGGCAGACTGGTGCCCGGCGCGAGGATGCGACAAGCTCATGATAAAGCATCGTTGAGAGGGGAGACAGCCAATGGCGACATCCGGCAGGCACGACAGGGTTCATGCGCAAAGCCAGAGCAGCGTGCTGGCCGCTGGCCGCCCGCTGTATCGCGCCGCCCAGGTGCGTGAGCTGGACCGGCGCGTCATCGCCTCGGGTATCTCAGGCTTTGCGCTGATGCAGCGCGCCGCCGCGGCGGCCTGGCAGCGGCTCAGGCAGGCCTGGCCCGAGGTGCGCTCGCTGAGCGTGCTGTGCGGCGGCGGCAACAACGGCGGCGATGGCCACGTGCTGGCCGCTCTGGCGGCCACGGAAGGCGTGGCGGTACAGCGCATACTGCTCACCCCGCTCGAGCGCCTCGACGGCGATGCAAGGCGCGCCGCCGACATGGCGACGGCGGCGGGGGTCGGCAGCGTGGCTTGGCACGCTGGGCTTGAGCTTTCCGGCGAGGTGCTGGTGGACGCTTTGCTCGGCACCGGCCTGTCGGGCCCGGTGCGCGGCGATGTGGCCGCAGCCATCGCGGCGCTCAACCGCAGCGCGCGCCCGGTGCTGGCCATCGACGTTCCCTCGGGGCTGGCCGCCGACAGCGGTGCCGAAATGGGCGCTGCAGTGCGCGCCAGCCTGACCGTGACGTTCATCGGCGACAAGCTCGGTCTGTATACCGGCAGGGGGCCGGCACGCACCGGCAGGGTGCATTATGAAGCTCTGGTGCTTGATAGATTTGCGCTGGACAGCCAGACGTCAGCCTTTACGTTCGCTGCGGATATGCAGCCGGCGGCAAGGTTGTTGAGTTCATCGCTGATTGCCGAGGCGCTGCCGCCCCGGGAGCGCGACGCCCACAAGGGCGATATGGGTCATGCGCTGATCGTCGGCGGCGCGCTGGGGTTTGGCGGCGCGGCGCTGCTGGCCGCCGAGGCCTGCGCGCGGCTGGGAGCGGGGCGCATCAGTCTGGCCACCGCGCCGGAGCATGTGACCGCAAGCCTGGTGCGCTGCCCGGAAGTGATGGTGCATGGCGTGCGCGGCCCGGCGCAGATCGAGGCGCTGATGCGGCAGGCCGATGTGCTGGTGGTCGGGCCGGGGCTGGGGCAGGGCAGCTGGGGCCAGGCCATGCTGCAGCGGGCGCTGGCCTACAAAGGCCCGCTGGTGCTGGATGCCGACGGCCTGAACCTTGTGGTCGAGCGATTCGCCGGGATGCAGCGGGAGGATTGGATACTCACTCCGCACCCCGGCGAGGCCGCGCGGCTGCTGGGCCTCAGCGCGGCGGAGGTCGAGGCCGACCGACCCGCGGCAGCGCTGGCGCTGCGCGAGCGCTTCGGCGGCGTGGCGGTGCTCAAGGGCGCCGGCAGCCTGATTGCCGGCCCCGCGGGGCTGGCGGTGTGCCCCCATGGCAACCCGGGCATGGCCAGCGGCGGCATGGGCGATGCGCTGTCCGGCATGCTGGGCGCGCTGGCAAGCCAGGGGCTGGCGTTGGAGCCTGCCGCGCGCCTTGGGGTTCTGGTGCACGCGCTGGCGGCAGACAGGGCCGCGGCATTGGCCGGAGAGCGTGGCTTGCTGGCCAGCGATCTGGCATCCTGTGCGCGAGTTCTGGCCAACCCGGTAATGGGCAGTGAAGACAATGCAGCGGCAACTGAAAGATGAGAATCAGCAGGTCGCCTTTGGCGAACGCCTGGGGCGGGCGCTGGGCGGTCGCGGCAGGCTGCACCTCGAGGGCGAGCTGGGCGCCGGCAAGACCACCCTGGCGCGGGGGATCCTGCGCGCCTACGGCCACCGGGGCGCGGTCAAGAGCCCAACCTACACCCTGGTGGAGCCCTACGCGCTCGACGGCGTTCGGGTGTATCACTTCGACCTGTACCGCATCGCCGACCCCGAGGAGCTTGAGTTCATCGGCGGGCGCGATCTGCTCTCCGACGACAGCCTGAGCATCATCGAATGGCCGGCCAGGGGCGAGGGGTGGCTGCCGCCTCCGGACATCGTGGTTCGCCTTGAGCACTTAGTCGATGGGAACGAGGGGCGCCGCGCCGAGCTGACGGCGGTCAGCGCGCATGGCCGCAAGGTGCTGGCACGGCTCAAAGCCAGCGAGAGCGCGCATGCGTCGCACAGCGCCGATTCGCAGGGAGGCCGCGGCACATGAAGCGAGTGGCATGCGGTCGACGCCTGCTGGGTGGCGCCCTGGTGATGGCCATGCTGGTGCTGGCCCTGCCGGCTGCCACCTTGGCCGGCAACGTGGAGAATCTGCGCCTGTGGGCCGCGCCGGACCACTCGCGCCTGGTATTCGATCTGACCTCGCCGACTTCGGCCAAGATCTTTGCGCTGGACAGTCCCAGCCGCCTGGTGATTGACCTTGCCAACTCGAGGCTGGAGGCGGATCTCGATCGTCTTGATCTGGAAGACAGCGCCATTTCAGGAGTGCGCTCGGGTATCCGCAACGGCAACGGTCTGCGCGTGGTGCTGGAGCTTTCCCGCGAGGTCGAGCCGCGCCACTTTATCCTGCCGCCCAACGAGCAGTACGGCCATCGCCTGGTGGTCGATCTGGAGTATCCCGGCGAGAGCGCGGTGGCGGACCCTATCGACCCCATCGAGGCGATGATTCGCGAGCAGGAGATGGCCGCCGAGCGGGCGCTGGCCGAGGCCCAGGCAGAGGGGCGGGAGCCGACCGCGGTAGCATCGGCGCAGCAGGCCGCCCAGGCGCATCCCCGGCGCGACATCATTATCGCGGTGGATGCCGGCCACGGCGGCGAGGATCCCGGCGCCATCGGGCCGGGGGGGACGCGCGAGAAAGACGTGGTGCTGCAGATGGCCAGGCGCCTGGCGCGGCTAATCGATGCCAGCGAGGGGTTCAGGGCGGTGATGATCCGCGACGGCGACTACTACGTTGGGCTGCGTCAGCGCACCCGCATTGCGCGCGAGCAGAAGGCCGATCTGTTCGTGTCGATCCATGCCGATGCCTTCGACAGCCCGCGCCCCCACGGCAGCTCGGTGTACGCGCTCTCCCAGAGCGGAGCCACGTCGGAGACGGCCCAGTGGCTGGCCGCCTCGGAGAACCGCGCGGACCTGATCGGCGGCGTCGATGGCAGCCTGTCGCTCAGCGACAAGGACAAGGTGCTGCGCGGCGTGCTGCTCGACCTGACCATGACCGCGACCCTGAACGATTCGCTGACCATCGGCGGCCAGGTGCTGGAGCGCATGGGGCGCGTCAACGACCTGCACAAGCCGCGGGTCGAGCAGGCCGGCTTTGTGGTGCTGAAATCGCCGGATATCCCGTCGCTGCTGCTGGAGACCGGCTTTATCTCCAATCCAGGCGAAGAGCGGCAGCTGCGCAGCGGGGCTTACCAGCAGCGCATGATGTCGGGAGTTTTCGAGGGAATTCGCGCGCACTTTACGCGCAACCCGCCGCCGGCCAGCCTGCTGGCCTGGCAGCGCGATCGGGGGCGCAGTACCGGTTCCGACGAGTATCGAATTCAGCCCGGCGATACGCTGTCCGAGATCGCTGCGCGCCACGCGGTGCCGGTCAGCCGGCTGCGCCAGCTCAACGAGCTCAGCGGCGACGTGATTCGCGTCGGCCAGGTGCTGCGGATACCGAGCTCCTGACCCGGGGCGAATGATTAAAAGCTGTCTGCTTTCAGCGCAAATGGAGTGACATGACGGACCGTCAGCATATTCACACCCTTGATCCGCGACTGGCCAACCAGATTGCCGCGGGCGAGGTGGTCGAGCGCCCCTCGGCGGTGGTCAAAGAGCTGATCGAGAACGCCATCGACGCCGGCGCGTCGCGCATCGAGGTCGAGCTGGAGTCCGGCGGGACGCGCCTGATCCGGGTGCGTGACGACGGCGGCGGCATCGGCCCGCGGGACCTGCCGCTGGCGCTGTCGCGCCATGCCACCAGCAAGATTGCCAGCCTCGACGATCTCGAAGGCGTGGCCAGCCTCGGGTTTCGCGGCGAGGCGCTGGCCTCGATCAGCTCGGTGTCGCGCCTGGAGCTTGTCTCCAACGCCAGCGATGACCCCGGCCAAGGCTGGCGCGTGGTGGTCGAGGGGCGCCAGATGGAGCCGCGGGTCACGCCGTCGCCGCACCCGCGGGGCACCTCGGTGCTGGTGCGCGACCTGTTCTTCAATACGCCGGCGCGGCGCAAGTTTCTGCGCACGGAAAAGACCGAATACGGCCACGTGGAAGAGGCGTTTCGGCGCCAGGCGCTGTCGCGCCCGGATATCGGCTGGACGCTGCGCCATAATCAGAAGAGCGTGCATCAGCTGCGCGCCAGTGACGACCAGCTGGGCCATGAGCAGCGCCTGCAGGCGCTGCTGGGCAAGAAGTTTCTCGACAACGCCCTGCATCTGGACCTGAGCGCCGGCGATCTGCGGCTGTGGGGCTGGGTGGGCCTGCCCACGCACTCCCGGGCCCAGGCCGACCAGCAGTATTTCTTCGTCAACGGCCGGGTGGTGCGCGATCGGCTGGTGGCGCATGCCATTCGCCAGGCCTATCGCGACGTGCTGTTCCACGGGCGCCATCCGGTCTTTGTGCTGCACCTGGAAGTCGACCCCCTGGCGGTGGACGTCAACGTGCACCCCACCAAGCACGAGGTGCGCTTTCGCGACGGCCGGCTGGTGCACGACTTCCTGTTTTCCAGCCTGCACCGCGCCCTGGCCCAGGCGCGTCCGGGGCACGCCGCGCAAGATGGTGCGCCGGGCGACGCCTCGCGGACAGCCGAAGAAGGCGAATCGCTCGCTTCCGCAGCTGGCGGCGTGGGCGAGCCGGCGCCGAACTGGCAGCAGCGGGCCATGGCGCTGCATCCGTATCAAGATCGGCGCGAAGAAGGCCCGCGCGTCACGCCCGACCGCGTGCGCGCCTTTATGGACGGCTATCGGCAGCTGCATCCCGACCACGAGGAAAGCCTGCTTACGCCCCAGCCCGCGGCGCCGGGCGCCGGAGGGGCGGCGGCCGGCATTGCGCGGGCCGAGCGCGAGGCGGCCTTGCCCCATTCACAGGCGCCGCTGCCCGAGGAAGACGCGACCCGGGCGCCGCCGCTGGGCTACGCCATCGCTCAGCTGCACGGCGTCTTCATCCTTGCCCAGACCGAGCGCGGGCTGGCCGTGGTGGATATGCACGCGGCCCACGAGCGCATCGTCTATGAGCGCATGAAACAGCAGGTTCACGCCGGCGCGCTGGAGGCGCAGCCGCTGCTGGTGCCGGTTTCCATGGCCGCCAGTGCCGCCGAGGTCGCCACCGCCGAGACCGAGCGCGAAGCTTTTTCTCGCCTGGGTGTTGAAATCGACGTGGCGGGCCCCGAAGCACTGCTGGTGAGGCAGCTGCCGGTGCTGCTGGCCGAGGCCGATGTGGAGCCGCTGATTCGCGACATGCTGAGCGATCTCGAGCGCTACGGGCGCTCCGATCGCCTCGAGGCGCACATCAACGAGCTGCTGGGGAACATGGCCTGCCACGGCAGCGTGCGCGCCAATCGCCAGCTGAGCATCGACGAGATGAACGCCCTGCTGCGCGACATGGAGCGCACCGAGCGCAGCGGACAGTGCAATCACGGCCGCCCGACCTGGACAGAAATGAGCATGAAGGAGCTGGACCGGCTGTTTTTACGAGGGCAATAGCTGCGAGGTCAGTAGCTGCGAGGTCAGTAGCGACGCAATCAACTAAGGAATAGCGTGCCAATGAGCGATACTCGCCCCGCGGCGATTTTTTTGATGGGGCCTACCGCCGCGGGCAAGACCGATCTGGCGATTGCGCTGCATGAGCGGCTGGGCGCCGAGCTGATCAGCGTTGACTCGGCCATGGTCTATCGCGGCCTGGATATCGGCAGCGCCAAGCCCGGCGCCGACGAGCTGGCCTGGGCGCCGCACCGGCTGATCGATATTCGCGATCCCGCCGAGCCCTATTCGGCGGCGGAGTTTCGCCAGGAGGCCCGGCGCGAAATGCGCGCGATCAGCGAGGCCGGCGGGCTGCCGCTGCTGGTGGGCGGTACCATGCTGTATTTCAATCGGCTGCTGCGGGGCGTGGCCAACCTGCCCGAGGCCCAGCCGGCGCTGCGCGCCGAGCTGGAGGAGCAGGCCGAGCGTCTCGGGCTGGCGGCGCTGCATGAGGAGCTGGCGCGGGTCGATCCGGTGGCGGCCCGCCGCATTCACCCCAACGATCCGCAGCGGCTGATGCGGGCGCTGGAGGTCTACCGCCACAGCGGGCGTTCGCTGACCGAGCTGTGGCAGGAGCAGCGGGCAGAAACCTTCCCCTGGCGGGTGCTGACCATAGGCCTGGCGCCGGCGGATCGCGGGCTGCTGCACCGGCGCATTGCCGAGCGCTTTGATAGCATGCTCGCAGCCGGCCTGCTGGATGAAGTTGCCAGGCTCAAGGCGCGCGAGGATCTTCACCCGCACCTGCCGTCGATGAAGAGCGTGGGCTATCGCCAGGCCTGGCGGTATCTGGATGGCGAGGGTGACAGGGAAGAGTTTCGGCGGCGCACGATCGTCGCGACGCGACAGCTGGCCAAGCGCCAGCTGACCTGGATGCGCAGCTGGCCCGGGCTGGTCTGGGTTGATCCCGTGCGAGATGACGCCTGGAACCGGGTTGCGAAACTGGTGCGCGAGCACGGCAGTTAGCGTAAAATGCTGAATATAGCGCGGTATATGGCCTGTCCTAGTAGACACCCTTGTCTCGCCGGGCGAACATTAACCACTTATCATTAATCTAGAGACCCTCAGGGAGAATAAAATGTCCAAAGGGCAGTCCCTTCAAGACCCGTATCTGAACATTCTGCGCAAGGAGCGCATTCCGGTATCCATCTTTCTGGTCAACGGCATCAAGCTTCAGGGCCAGATCGAATCCTTCGATCAGTTCGTGATCCTGCTGCGCAACACCGTCAGCCAGATGGTCTACAAGCACGCCATCTCCACCGTGGTGCCCTCGCGCAATGTGCGCCTGCCGGCCCCGGAGGCGGGGCAGGACGGCAACGCGTGAGGTATTGATTGTTCTTTGAGCGACCCGACGCCGGGGAAACGGCGGTACTCGTCCATATCGACTTTCAGGACGAACACGAGCGCGAGGACGCGCAAGAGTTTCTCGAACTGGTGCGCTCGGCGGGCGCCGAGTCGGCCGCCTGGCTGACCGGCAGCCGCCGGCGACCGGACTCGCGCTACTTCATCGGTTCCGGCAAGATGGAAGAGCTGCGCGAGACGCTCAGGGTGCATCAGGCCGAGCTGGTGATCTTCAATCACTCCCTGAGCCCTTCGCAAGAGCGCAATCTGGAGAAAGCGCTTGAGTGTCGGGTACTCGATCGCACCGGGCTGATTCTCGATATCTTTGCCCAGCGCGCACGCACGCACGAGGGCAAGCTGCAGGTCGAGCTGGCCCAGCTGGAGTACATGTCGACCCGGCTGGTGCGCGGCTGGACCCACCTGGAGCGTCAGGCGGGCGGCATCGGCCTGCGCGGCCCGGGCGAAACCCAGCTGGAGACCGACCGTCGCCTGCTGCGCGGGCGCATCAAGTCGATTCACAAGCGGCTCGACAAGGTGCGCAGTCAGCGCGACCAGAGTCGGCGCGCCCGGGAGCGCGCCGAAATGCCAAGCGTGTCGCTGGTGGGCTATACCAACGCCGGCAAGTCGACGCTGTTCAACGCCTTGACCGAATCGCGCGTCTACACCGCCGACCAGCTGTTTGCGACCCTCGACCCGACCCTCAGGCGGCTCGAGATCGAAGATGTCGGGCCGGTGGTGCTGGCGGATACGGTGGGCTTCATTCGCCACCTGCCGCACAAGCTGGTGGAGGCGTTTCAAGCCACCCTGCAGGAGGCGGCGCAGGCCAGCCTGCTGGTGCATGTGATCGACGCTGCCGATCCTGCCCGCGAGCTCAACGTCGAGCAGGTCGAAGAGGTGCTGGCCGAGATTGGTGCCGACGAGGTGCCCACGCTGCAGGTGATGAACAAGATCGACCTGCTCGACAGCGCGCCGCGCATCGAGCGCGATGATCAGGGCCAGCCGACCGCCGTATGGCTGTCGGCGCAGGATGGGCGCGGGCTTGACCTGCTTTATCAGGCGCTGACCGAATGCCTGGCCGAGGATATCATCGACACGGCGTTGACCCTGGCGCCGGAAAAGGGACGGCTGCGCGCGGGTTTGCACGAGCTGGGCGCGGTGCGCGAGGAGCATTTTGACGATGAAGGTCACGTCTGCCTTCAGGTACGCTTGCCGCGCCGTGATTTTTATCAGCTGATGTCGCGACTCGATGAGCGCGCCGAGGACTATCTGCCCGGGTCGTTCGATGAACACTCGGAGCAGGAGGCTTGAGCCGGCTAACCGCAGCGGCAAGACTTCAAGCAATTGCAATCGACACCCGCCTGCACCCAAGATTGTAGACGGAAAGAGAGACTTAGTGGAGTGGAGAGGACATATGGCCTGGAATGAGCCGGGAGGCGGCAATCAGCACGACCCCTGGGGTGGGGGCGGGCGCCGCGGTGGCGGTGGCGGTAGCAATCAAGGGCCACCGGACCTCGACGAGGCCCTGAAGAAGTTTCAGGACAAGCTAAATAGCATGCTGGGCGGCCGCAGCAAGCGCGGCGGCGGCAAGGGCGGCAGTGGCGGCAAGGGCGGCGGCGGCAAGATGTCGCGCAATCCCTTCACCCTGCCCGGGCTGCTGATTATCGTTGCCCTGGCCATCTGGGCCGCCTCGGGTTTCTATCTGGTTGACCAGGCCGAGCGCGGCGTGGTGCTGCGCTTCGGCAAGTTTCAGGAAGTGGTGACGCCCGGCCTGCAGTGGAACCCCCCGCTGATCGATGACGTGCGCGTGGTCAACGTGACGCGAGTGCGCTCGATCAAGCAGACGCAGTCGATGCTGACCCAGGACGAGAACATCGTCGCGGTGGAAATCTCCGCGCAGTATCAGGTGGCGGCGCCGCGCGACTTTGTACTCAACGTGCGCGACCCCAAGCTGTCGATGGAGAACGCGCTGGACTCGGCCCTGCGCCACGTGGTCGGCGGTACCGACATGATCGATATTCTGACCTCGGGCCGCGAGATTCTCGGCAGCGCCGTCTTCAGCCGTCTGCAGTCCTACCTGGACAGCTACGGTACCGGCATCCGGCTACAGACGATCAACGTCGAGTCGACCTCGCCGCCGAATGAAGTGCGCGACGCCTTCGACGACGTGATTCGCGCGCGTGAGGATCGCCAGCGCACCATCAACCAGGCGCTGGCCTACGCAAATGCGGTTATTCCCACCGCGCAGGGCCGCGCGCAGCGCCTGATCGAGCAGGGCCAGGGCTATCGCGAGTCGGTGGTTGCCGAGGCGCGCGGTCAGGCCAACCGCTTCAACGCGCTGCTGGACGAGTATGCGATGGCCCCCGAGATCTTACGCCAGCGCCTGTATCTCGACACCCTGGCAAAAGTCTTTGGCGACACCGCCAAGGTGCTGGTCGACGTCAGCGAACAGAGTCCGCTGATGGTGCTGCCTCTGGAGCGCCTGTCATCGGCGCTGGGTGGAGGCGCATCGCAAAGCGATGGTGATGCCGAGAACCCGGACGGCTCGATGTTCGGCCTTGAAGACAGCAGCCGCTCGTCCAGCAGTGAACGCAGCAGTAATACCAGCAGAACTAGAAATACCAGCACCAGCGGTATTCGCCGGGAGGGTCGCTAACGATGATCAATAACCGTTCCTTGCTGATCGTTGGCGTTTTGGCCGTGGTGGCCTGGCTGGCCAGCAACACTCTGTACGTGATCGATGAAGTCGAGCGCGCCGTCAAGCTGCGCTTCGGTGAGGTCATTGAGGAAGACATCCAGCCGGGTCTGCACTTCAAGGTGCCGATCACCCAGACCATTCGCAAGTTCGATACGCGGGTATTGACGCTGGACACCGACGCCAGCCGCTACCTGACCCTTGAGCAGAAAGCGGTGGTTGTTGACTCCTACGTCCAGTGGCAGGTCATCAACCCGACCCGCTACTACGAGGCCACGGCCGGCGATGAGCTGCAGGCGGTGCGCCTGATCGAGCCGCGCGTCGATGAGAGCCTGCGTAACGAGTTCGGTCGGCTTAATCTGCAGCAGATCATCTCCGAGAAGCGTGACGACCTGATGACCGGGCCGACCGAGGAGCTCAACAGCCTGATGCGCGACGAGCTCGGCGTGGCGATCCTGGATATTCGTATCAAGCGCATTGACCTGCCCGAGGACGTTTCCGCCGCGGTCTATGACCGCATGCGCTCCGAGCGTGAGCGTGAGGCGCGCGAATGGCGCGCCCAGGGTCAGGAAGAGTCCGAGCGCATCCGCGCCAACGCTGATCGTCGTCGCCAGGTGCTGCTGGCCCAGGCCAGTGAGCGCGCCGAGACGCTGCGCGGTGAGGGCGATGCGGAGGCGGCCGGCATCTATGCCGCCGCCTATAACCAGGACGAAGAGTTCTATACCTTCTGGCGCAGCATGGAAGCCTATCGTCAGAGCTTCAAGGGCGACGGCAACATGCTGGTGCTGGATCCGTCCAGCGACTTCTTCCAGTACTTGAAG
>DATHXP010000297.1:0-4319 GCA_035459605.1 Halomonas sp.
AGGCTGCTCATCGGCTCCTGAAAGATCATCGACATCTCGCCGCCGATGATCCTGCGCCGCCGGCGAGGGCTGAGCCGGCGCAGGTCCTGGCCGTCGAAGGCCATCCTGGTGGCGCTGACCTCGGCCGTCCACGGCAGCAGCCCCATGGTCGCCAGCATCGATACCGACTTGCCCGAACCGGACTCGCCGACGATCGCCAGCACGTCGCCCTTGTCGACGGAGAGGCTGGCGTCTTCGACGGCGGCGAACAGGCCGCTGGCGGTGTGAAAGCGCACGTCCAGCCCTTCGATTTCCAGTAGTGCCATTAGAAGATTCCGTCTATTGATATGGCCGTGCCGCCGCTGGCCTAGGAGCGCTTCAGCTTGGGGTCCAGCGCGTCGCGCAGGCCATCGCCCATCAGGTTGATCATCAGCACCGTCAGCAGGATCACCAGGCCCGGGAAGGTGACCGCCCAGTAGGCGCTGCCCATGAACTCGCGGGCGTTGGCCAGCATCGCCCCCCACTCCGGCGTCGGCGGCTGCACGCCCATGCCGAGAAAGCCCAGCGCGGCGATATCCAGGATGGCGGTGGAAAACGACAGCGTCGCCTGCACGATCAGCGGCGCCATGCAGTTGGGCAGCAGCGTATTGAACATCAGGCGACCATGGCCGGCGCCGGCCAGGCGGCTGGCGATCACGTATTCGCGGTCCTTCTCGCCGATCACCGCGGCACGGGTCAGGCGCACGAAATACGGCAGCTGCACCAGGGCGATGGCGATCATTGCGCTGGTCAGGCCGGGACTCAGCACGGCGACCAGCCCCAGCGCCAGCAGCAGGCTGGGGAAGGCCAGCACCACGTCCATCACGCGGGTGATCACGGTTTCGAACCAGCCGCGAAAGTAGCCGGCCAGCAGGCCGAAGAAGATACCGACCGCCATCGACAGCATCACCACCATGGCGCTGATCGATAGCGAATAGCGCGCTCCGTGGATCAGCCGCGAGAGCACGTCACGGCCCACCGCATCGGTGCCGAGGAGATAGCGCCAGCTGCCTTCGGCGTGCCATACCGGCGGCACCAGGAAGGCGTCGCGGTTTTGCAGCGCAGGGTCGTGAGGCGCGATCCAGGGCGCCAGCAGGGCGACGGCGAAAATGAAGACGATGAACAGCAGGCCCACCAGGGCGCCGCGGCTGGCGCTGAAGTAGGTCCAGAACTCGGCCAGCTGGTGGCGCAGGGTGCCGGGAGCGGCCGTGGGCGAGAGCGGGGTCATGGTCGGCTCCCTAGTGGCGTATACGCGGGTTGATGACGCCATAGGCGACATCGACCAGCAGGTTGATGAACATCACGATAAAGGCGATCAGCACCAGGCCGCCCTGGACGGTGGGATAGTCGCGCCGCGAGATGGCATCGATCATCCACTTGCCGATTCCCGGCCAGGAGAAAATGGTCTCGGTGAGGATCGCCCCCGACAGCAGTATTCCCACCTGCAGGCCGATCACCGTAACCACGGTGATCAGCGCGTTGCGCAGGGCATGCACCATGATCACGCGAAAGCCGGAGAGACCCTTGGCGCGGGCGGTGCGCACATAGTCCTCGCCCAGCACTTCGAGCATCGACGAGCGGGTCTGGCGCGCGATGACCGCCATGGGAATGGTACCCAGTACGATGCCGGGCAAAATCAGGTAGTGCAGCGCCGAGCGAAAGGCGTCCCAGTTGCCGGCCAGCAGGGTATCGATGGTCAACAGGCCGGTCACCGGCTCGATGAAATACAGGTAGGAGATGCGCCCCGACACCGGCGTCCAGCCCAGGGTGCTGGAGAACAGCATGATCAGCAGCAGGCCCCACCAGAAGATCGGCATGGAGTAGCCGGTGAGGCTGATGCCCATGACGCTGTGATCGAGGAAGGTGCCGCGCCGCGTGGCGGCCAGTACGCCGGCCGGCAGGCCAACGATGACGGCGAACAGCAGGGCAAACAGCGACAGCTCCACGGTCGCCGGAAAGCGGCTCATGAATTCGTCTATCACCGGAGCATGGGTGACCAGCGACGTGCCCAGCTCGCCCTGCAGCAGGCCGCCGACGAAGTCGAGATACTGGGTGATCAGCGGGCGGTCGAAGCCGAGCTGGGCCTCGAGCTGGGCGTAGCGCTCCGCCGAGATGCCCCGCTCGCCGGCCATCAGCAGGATGGGGTCGCCGGGCAGCAGGCGGATGAAGGAGAAAGCGACGATCGTGACGCCGATGAAAGTCGGGATCAGCTGCGCGAGCTTGATGAGAATGAATTTTAGCATCGTGTTGCGTCAGCCATGTCGAACGGCGAAGGGGCGGCCGTGACGGCCACCCCGGGCAGTGGAGAGCAGGATTACTTGAGGTCGACGCCTTCGAAACTGTGTCCACCGAGAGGATCGATGGTGTAGCCGGTGACCTCCTGGCGCAGCGGCATGAACACCACCGAGTGGGCCAGGGTGTTCCACGGCGCCTGCTCCTTGAAGATGGCCTGGGCCTGCCTGTAGAGCTCGGTGCGCTCGGCCTGGTCGCTGAGCGTCTTGGCTTCCATGATCAGCTCGTTGAACGGTTCGTAACACCACTGGGCACGGTTGGCCCCGCCGACCGCGTCACAGCCGAGCAGCACGGCGAGGAAGTTGTCGGGGTCGCCGTTGTCGCCGGTCCAGCCGAGGATGACCGCGCCCTCACGATCGACGCTCGAGGCGCGCTTGAGGTACTCGCCCCACTCGTAGGTGACGATCTCGGCCTTGACGCCGATCCGAGACAGGTCGGCCTGCATCAGCTCGGCGGTGCGCCGGGCATTGGGCATGTAGGGCCGCTGTACCGGCATCGCCCAGATATTCATCTCGAGGTTCTCGACGCCGGCGTCCTCAAGCATCTGCTCGGCCTTTTGCGGATCGTACGGATCGTCCTCGGTGGCCTCGTTGTAGCCCCACATGGTCGGCGGTATGGGGTTCTTGGCGACCTCGCCGGCGCCCTGGAAGACTGCTTCGATGATCGCCTCCTTGTTGACGGCCATGTTCAGCGCCTTGCGCACCCGAGGATCGTCGAAAGGCTTCTGCCGGGTGTTGTAGGCGAGGTAGGCGACGTTCAGTCCGGGCTCCTCGAGCACCTGGATCGCCTCGTCTTGCCTCATCTCGTCGATGTCGGACGGGTTGGGGTAGGGCATGACGTGGCACTCGCCCGCCCGCAGCTTCTGGTAGCGCACCTGGGCATCCGGGGTGATGGCGAAGATCAGGCTGTCCAGGGGCTGCCTGCCGCGGAAGTAGTCGGGGTTGGCGGCATAGCGGATGACGGCGTCTTCCTGGTAGCCCACGAACTGGAAGGGACCCGTGCCAACGGGCTGCCGATTGGCCCACTCGGGGGTGCCCGCCTCGAGCAGCTGGTCGCCGTACTCCTGGGAGTGGATGGAGGCGAAATCCATCGCCAGATTGGCCAGGAAGGGCGCCTCGGGGCGAGTCAGCACGAACTTCACCGTGTGGTCGTCGACCCTGACGATCTCGTCGATCAGCTCGCCCATCGACATGGCGTTGAAGTATTCGTAGCTGCCATTGTTGTGCTGGTAGTACGGACTGTCCTCGTCCATCTGGCGCCTGAAGGAGTAGATGACGTCATCGGCATTCAGCGCGCGGCTGGGGGTGAAGTAGTCGGTGGTGTGGAATCGCACGTCGTCGCGCAGATGGAAGGTCACCTCCATGCCGTCGTCGGAGACCTCCCAGCTTTCGGCGATGGCCGGGCGCAGCTCGGTGGTGCCGGTCTTGAACTCGACCAGGCGGTTGTAGATCGTTTTGCTTGCGGCATCGAAGGTGGTCCCGGTCGTGTAGAGCGAGGGATCGAAGCCTTCCGGGGAGCCTTCCGAACAGAACACCAGGGTCTTGGCCATGGCCGGAGTGGCCCCCAGCATCAGGGCGGTTATACCGGCGGCCAGCACTCTTTTTTTCATTGTTGCTCTCCTGCGGAGTTGCGGCCAGCGGGGCGTGCATCAGCGGGCGCCCGCGGCAGCGTAACGGCGTGAGTGGAACGCGCGGGGTCGCATGCCGGCTCGGCCGCTCGACGCCGCGCTATGGCTTTAGTCTGCTCGGCGAACGAACGTTTAATCAACTACTCCTTTAGTTCAAGACGCGCCGTCTGAACTTTGTACGCTTTCCAGAAAGGCTCGAAAGTTGACAACTAGAAAGGCGCAGCAGCATAGTGACCTAAATAAAGCTAACAAGAAGGCTGCCATGATCCTTCAGGACGTCATCTGGATTATCGCTCTGGCGGGCATCGGCCTGATTGCGCTTGGCTTTATTCACGTAGTTCGCCAGGCCGGCAAGCCGGCCGACGAGGCCGCCACCCGCCGT
>DATHXP010000298.1:0-2081 GCA_035459605.1 Halomonas sp.
GCTCGACCGCCTCGACGCCCACGTCGCCGAAGTGGAGCGCCAGCTCGCGCAGAAAGGCCCGGCGGGCCGGCGCCTCGACTTCCTGATGCAGGAGCTCAACCGCGAAGCCAACACCCTGTCGTCAAAGTCCATCGTCGCCGAGGAAACCCGCTGCGCCGTGGAGCTCAAGGTGCTGATCGAGCAGATGCGCGAGCAGATTCAGAATATTGAGTGATAAAGCCGAGGTGGTTAATGAAGCAGCCGCCCGGGACATCCAGACGACTACTTACATGTTTGCCACGAATCAGTCGTCAACGCGCTCGATAACGGCGGCGATGCCCTGCCCCACACCGATACACATGCTCACCAGCGCATAGCGCCCCGCGCTTGCTTCGAGCTGGCGCAGGGCGGTGAGTGCCAGTCGTGCGCCGGAGGCGCCCAGCGGGTGGCCAATCGCAATGGCGCCGCCGTTGGGGTTGAGCCGGCTGTCGTCGCTTGCCAGCCCCAGCTGCTTGGCGCAGCCGAGCACCTGGACGGCAAAGGCTTCATTGATTTCGATCAGGTCCATATCGGCCAGGCTAAGCCCGGCGCGCTCCAGCGCCTTGTTGCTTGACGGCACCGGGCCCAGCCCCATGACGCGCGGCTCAACGCCGGCCACCGCGCCGGAAACAATGCGTCCACGCGGTGCCACACCGGCCTTTTCTCCGGCGGCCCGACTGCCGACCACCATCGCCGCAGCGCCATCATTGATGCCCGAGGCATTACCCGCCGTCACCACGCCATCTTCAAACAGCGGCGGCAGTCGGCCGAGCTTCTCGGCATCGCTACCGGGGCGTGGATGCTCATCGCTGTCGACCAGCAGCGACGGCTGCTTGCGCCCCTGAGCAACCTCGACGCCGAGCAGCTCTCCTGCATAGAAGCCGCGGGCCAGCGCCTCTGCGTAGCGCGCCTGTGAGGCGGCGGCATAGCGGTCGGCGGCGTCACGGTCAATGTGTAGATCATGGGCCACGTTGTCGGCGGTTTCCGGCATGCTGTGGCTGCCATAGGCCTTGGCAAGCTTGGCATTGGGGAAGCGCGCGCCGATTACCGTATCAAACAGCGCCTGATTGCGTGCGTAGCCCGTCTCGGCCTTGCCCAGCGCATAGGGCGCCCGGCTCATGCTCTCAACGCCGCCGGCCAGGAACAGCTCGCCTTCATTGCTTCGTATGGCACGAGACGCATCAAGAATCGCCGCCAGCCCGCTGCCACACAGCCGGTTGACCGTCTGGCCGGCAACGCTGGTGGGCAGTCCGGCCAGCAGCGCCGCGTGACGCGCCACGTTGCGTGAGTCTTCACCGGCCTGGTTGGTGCAGCCAACAATCACATCCTCATAAGCATCCGCGGCAAAGCCCGTCTGCTCTAGCAGGTGGGTCAGGGTCAGCGCCAGTAGGTCGTCGGGGCGCACTCCGGCCAGGCTGCCGCCGTGGCGGCCAAAGGGCGTGCGAATCCCCGAATACAGGTAGGCGTCTTGCATGATGATTCTCCGTCAGAATTCTTATTGGTATGGCTATTGAGCGCTGATAGCAGTGAGCGCCATGCCCAGCCGTGCGCGGCGCCGCAGCCAGGGGCTAGGCCGATAGCGCGGATCACCGCTGGCAGCCTGTATATTGCTGAGGATCTGAACAATGCGCTGAGCGCCATAGTGATCGCCCATGGCCAGCGGGCCGTGCGGATAGCCCAGCCCAAGCTCCACCGCCCGGTCGATGGTGGCCGGCTCGGCCACGCCCTGCTGGGCAATATCAGCGCCCACATTGACGATGCAGGCCACCACGCGCTGCAGCACGAAGCCACCGCTGTCGTGGATGACGCTGACCGGCGTGCCGTCTGCGGCAAGCAATGCATGGCCGGCATCGCGCATCTCGCGCCGGGTGGCCGGGCTGGTCATCAGGCAGCGGCGTGATTCCAAGCCGGCAAGCACATCGATGGCCACACAGCGACCGGCGTCTAGCCCCAGACGCAAGGCACAGTCGGTGGTGTCTTCTCCGAAGGGCATGAGCAGGCACAGGGCCGTCTCGCTCGGCGTAGCACCGTGCTCCAGCGGCCAGCCAGCGGCCTCGACCAGC
>DATHXP010000299.1:0-1962 GCA_035459605.1 Halomonas sp.
GGCGCGCTCGATGATCATCATGCCCTGGGGGCCGCCGAAGCCGCGAAAGGCGGTGTTGGAGGCCTTGTGGGTGCGCGCGCGATGGCCGGTGACCCGGGCGGCTCCCAGCGAGTAGGCGTTGTCGGCGTGGAACATGGCGCGGTCGACCACCGCGTCGGACAGATCCGGCGAGTGCCCGCAGTCGCCGACCAGGGTGATCTCGCCGCCCAGCAGCACGCCTCGATCGTCCACGCCGAGGCGGTAGCGGCTATGGAACGGATGGCGCTTGCCGGTAGCGTGCATGTCATCGACGCGCGGCAGGCGCAGCTTGGCCGCCCGCCCGCTGCGCCGGGCGATGATGGCAGCGATACAGGCCCAGGGCGAGGCCTGAGTCTCCTTACCGCCGAAGCCGCCGCCCATGCGCCGATTCTCCACGGTGACCGCATGGAGGGCGATGCCCAGCACCTCGGCAACCAGTTTCTGGGTCTCGCTGGGGTGCTGGTTGGAGGTGTAGACGATCACCCCGTCGTCCTCAGAGGGCACCACCAGGCAGGCCTGGCCTTCGAGATACATATGCTCCTGGCCGCCGACGAACTGCTCGCCCTCGAACACCTGCGCCGCCCGGTCCAGCGCCTGCTGCCAGTCGCCGCGCTGCTGGACGTGGGTGGGGCGCACCAGTTTGCCGCGCTCTACGGCGCTCAGCGGATCGAAGCAGGGCGTGGCTTCGCGAATTTCGATGTCGGCCAGCTTGACCGCGCGGCGCGCCGCCTTTTCGCTCTCAGCGGCCACGGCGAACAGGCACTGGCCGACGTGGCTGATCTCATCGCCGGCAAAGAGCGGGTCGCCAGGGAACACCGGTCCGATATCGAGTTGACCGGGCACCTCGTCGACGCTGATGACGTCCACGACGCCCGGCGCGGCGCGGACCCTGTCGAGATCCAGGCGGCTGAGGCGGCCGTGGGCCACCGGCGACAGGCCAACGGCCAGGTGCAGCAGATTCGCCGGCGCCGGCAGGTCATCGATATAGTCCGCGCGACCGGTGACGTGCTTGACGGCGCTTTCGTGGGCGTGGGAGTGGCCGGCAACGCCTTTTTGGGCACCTTGCCTGTCAGAAAGACCGAGCGGCTGATCAAGCTTAGTGAGCGTACGCATCGAGAGTCACCCTGGTTTCTGAATTCCGGATCGCTGGGCTGTTGTTATTGGCGCCGCTGATAGCCTGCTGTTCGGCGGCGATCATCAGGCGCAGCCGTTCGAGCAGGTTGCCGGCGGCAAGGCGGCGGTAGTCGGCGCTGCCGCGCACGTCGCTCATCGGCGTCAGCTCGTCGCCAAGCACCTGTCGCGCGTCGGCAAAGGCGGCGCTGTCCGGCGCGCGGCCTTCAAGCGCGGCTTCGGCGGCGGTGGCGCGCAGCGGTACGGCGGCCATGCCGCCAAACGCCAAGCGCACATCGCGCAGCACGCCGTTGTCGAGCCGCCAGGCAAAGGCGGCGAGCAGCGCCGAGATATCATCCTCTCTGCGCTTGGACAGCTTCCACACCTTGAAGTTGTGGTCTGGCGCGGGGCGCGGCACGAAGATCGCGGCGATGAACTCGTTCTCGGCCAGAGCGGTCTGGCGGTAGTCGAGGAAAAAATCCTCCAGCGCCATCTCGCGTGCGCCGTCGGGGCCGTCCAGGCGCAGGCGCGCCTCCAGCGCCAGCAGCACCGGCGGGCCATCGCCGATCGGCGAGGCGTTGGCGATGTTGCCGCCCAGGGTGCCACGATTGCGGATTTGCGCGGAGGCGAAGCGCTGCAGAAGATGTTCGAAAGCGGGGAAGTGCGCCGCCAGCAGCGGCGACAGCTCGGAAAAGGTGACCGCGGCGCCGATCCACCAGCCGCTCGTGGTCTCATCGATCGTCCTGAGCTCGGCGACCTGGCGCACATCGATGATGTCGTCCAGCGTCTCCAGACGCTGGGTCGTCTCCAGCCACAGGTCGGTGCCGCCGGCGA
>DATHXP010000300.1:0-6365 GCA_035459605.1 Halomonas sp.
TCGTCGAAGTCTCGCGCCCGGACGATCGTCTTGAAGGGGATCATGCGCTTCTGGGCAAGCTCGCAGCTGATCAGCTCGTGTTCATAGGTGGGGGTGGGATGCAGCTGGCCCTGCCCGCGTCGGGTCAGGTCGCGACGCCCCATGGTGCTGATACGCTGCCTGGGCGGTGAAAACAGTTGAGGAAGATCGATGTTCAGGCCGTTGATCAGCTTTTGCACCGCGGTGAAGGTAGGCGATATCTGATCGTTCTCTATCTTTGACAGCGTGGACCGGGCAAGCCCGGTGCGCTCGCTGACATCGGCCAGGGTCCACTGGTTGGCCAGGCGAATCTCGCGCAGCCGCTCGCCCAGGCGCAGCGGTTCGACAAAGGGCTTGCGCCCCGAGGCGATGCGCAAGGCGGCGTCCTGATCGTTACTGGCACTCATGGCAGCGTTCACCGTTGGAAATACGTGGCTCCAAGGCTATCACAAAAAGCCGCGCCCGCAGCGCGGCTTCGACGTCCAGTCTGCTCGTATTAAGGTATCAGGGCGCAGCGTAGGGCAGCCCCAACAGCGCCTGGAGGTGCGCCTCGACGCTCAGGCCAAGAACATCGAGGTTATAGCCGCCCTCCAGCACCGAAACCAGGCGTCCATCGGCATATAGCGAGGCGATCTCGAGCGCCAGCTGCGTCACCCAGTGAAAATCCTCGTTTTCCAGGCACAGCTCGGCCATGTGATCCTCGCGATGGGCATCAAAGCCGGCCGAGACCAGCACTAGGTCGGGCTTGTAGGCATGCAGCTCGGGCAGCCAGTCAGCCTCGATGGCCTTGCGGAACGCTGGGCCGTCAGTGCCGGCGGCAAGCGGCGTATTGATCACGTTGTGCGACTCGGTGCGCAGATATCGCCACGGGTAGAAGGGGTACTGATAGCTGGTGCATATCAGCACGCCGGGGTCGTCCTTGAAGATATCGATCGTGCCGTTGCACTGGTGGACATCAAAGTCGAGGATGGCGATGCGCTGGGCGCCATAGTGCGCCCGGGCGTGCGCCGCCGCCACGGCCACGTTGTTGTAGAAACAAAACCCCATGGCATCGGTGGCTTCGGCGTGGTGTCCCGGCGGGCGTACCGCGCAGAAGACGTTGTCGGCCTGGTTGCGATATACCTGGTTGACGCCGCGGCAGGCAGCGCCGGCAGCGAGGCGCGCAGACTGCAGGCTATCTGGCGTCATCATGGTTTCCCCGTCCAGCGGAAGAATGCCGTGTTCGGGAACACATTTGGCCAGCGCGTTAAGATGGCGCACGGGATGGACCCGAGCCAGCTGCTCGTCGTTTACTTCCACGGCATCGGACTGCATGGTTTGCTGCAGGAGACCGGAGAGCATCAGGCGGGCGCGGATGGCATCCAGACGCATCGGACTTTCCGGGTGATCTGGACCCAGGTCATGGCGCTGGCAGTAAGGATGTGTAATGTATGAGGTGATCATGCCGGTGGCGCTCCGCGTCGATATGGCCCACCTTAGGCGTGACGGCGGCTTGTAGAACAGTGTCCTTAAGTCGAATGCAGTGCGCAGACCCAAGCATCCATGGAGAATTTCAATGAGCACCCGCTTTCTAGACTACTTCTTTCAGCCCAAGAGCATTGCGGTGGTTGGTGCCTCTGAGAAGCCCCACTCCATGGGCGGTCTGGTGTTGAAAAACCTGCGCGCTGGCGGCTTTACCGGCCCGGTCACGGCGGTCAACCCCAAGGGCTACTCCCAGGTGTTTGGCGAGCCCTGCGTGACCCGAGTGTCGAAGCTGGACGAAGCGCCCGATCTGGCCGTGCTGTGCTCACCGATCGAGACGGTTCCCGAGGTGATCAGCGCCCTGGGCAAGCTCGGCGTCAAGGCGGCGCTGGTGCTCTCGGGAGGTCCCTTGCTGAATGACAGGCGGGGCGGGGAAGCGTCGATTCGCGAGCGCATGCTGGCCGCCGCGCTGACCTCGGGGATCCGCGTGCTGGGACCGGAGTGCATGGGCCTGATTGTGCCGGGAAACAGGCTCAACGCCTCCTATGTCAGCCAGCTGGTCAAGAAGGGCAAAGTAGCTTATCTCGGCCAGTCCGGCATGCTCGGCAACGCCATGATCGACTGGGCGGCTGGGCGCGGAATCGGCTTTTCCCACCTGCTGACCCTGGGAGACAGCGTTGATGTGCGCCTGCCCGACCTGATCGACTACATCAACCAGAACTCGCCGACCCAGGCGATCCTGCTGCATCTTGAACACATCCATGATTCTCTGCACTTCATGACCGCGCTGCGCGACGCCTCGCGCAACCGCCTGGTAGTGGCGATCAAGAGCGGGCGCTTTCCGCAGGCGGACATCAGCGGCATTGCGCCGACGCCCGGAATTGCCAGTCGCGATCAGGTTTACGATGCGGCGTTGGCGCGGGCCGGCGTGGTGCGCGTCGACGACTCCGACGAGCTGTTCGATGCGCTGGAGACGCTGTCCCGGGTCAAGCCGATGCGCGGCGACCGCCTGGCGGTGGTCTCCAACGGCCTGGGACCGGCGATGCTGGCCATTGACAAGCTGATCGGCGCCGGAGGAAAGCTGGCCGTCTTTACCGACAAAACCCGCGATGCCCTGCGTCGCGACGACGTGGATATCAGCAAGCCCGGCGAGAATCCGGTCGACCTGGGAGGGCAGGCTACGCCTGAGCGCTTCGTCGAGGCGCTGGAGTGGGTGGCTGCCGATCCCAACGTCGACGCGGTTCTGGTGGTGCACGCGCCCACTCGCCTGGCACCGTCCAAGGCTACGGCCCAGGCTATCGTTGCTGCGCGCAAGCGGCTGCGCTGCAACCTGCTGACCAGCTGGATGGGCTTTGAGGAGGCGCTGTCGGCGCGTCATGAAAGCAACCTGGCCGGCATACCGACCTACATGTCGCCCGAGAAGGCGATCAAGGCCTTCATGCACATGGTCGACTATCAGCGGGTTCAGGCGCTGCTGCAGGAAACGCCGCCGAGCCTGCCGTTTGCCACCACGCCCGAGATTCGCAAGCGCTGCCACGCGCTGATCGGCGAAGCCCGGCGCCAGAGACGCGAAACGCTATGGCACTCCGAAGCCGCCCAGGTGCTCGAAGCCTACGGCATTCCGGTAGCGCAAAGCCAGTATGTGAAAACCGAAGACGAGGCCCGCCGCGCTGCCGAAACGATGTCTGGAGAGCTGGCCATCAAGGTGGTGCACGATAACAACTGCCGCCCATTTCACTATCGCAAGCATCCGCACAAGCTGTCCGCCGGACTGGTGCAGGATCTGGACACGCCCGATGCCGTGGCGGCGGCGCACCGGCGCCTGCGCGAGCGGATGGCAGAGAAATTTCCCGAGGTGGGGATTCGCGAGTACTGCCTGCAGAAGATGCAGCGCGGCAAGCAGTCCATGCAGCTGTGTGCCGGCATCACTCGGGATGCGGTATTCGGACCGGTGGTCGTATTTGGCATTGGCGGCTACAAAGCCAATATCATCGCCGACCGTCAGATGGCGCTGCCGCCGCTGAACCTGACGCTGGCGGCAGATATGGTGTCGCGCACCCACGCCGCCAAGCTGATTCGCGAGCACTCCCGAGACCCCGAGCGTGATCTCGGAAGAATCCACCAGATGCTGGTCAAGCTGTCGCAGATGTGCAGCGACCTGCCCGAGCTGCGCGGTCTGGAAATCAACCCTCTGCTGCTCAATCGCGACGGCATGCTGGCGGTGGACTTCGCGCTTGATCTCGGCGCGCCGGCGCGCTTTGCCATCATGCCCTACCCCGAAGAGCTGCGTGAGTGGGTGACCCTCAAGAACGGCTGGGAAGTGGAAGTGCGGCCGATTCGCGCCGAGGATGCTCCGCTGATTACAGATTTCCACGCGCGGCTGTCGGAGGAGAGCATTCGCTTTCGCTATTTCCATAACAAGGCCGACCTCACCCAGCGCGACCTGTCAACGCTTGCGCAGATCAACTACGACCGTCAGATGGCCTTTATCGCCGAACGCTTGAATGAGCAGGGTAACAAGGAGATGCTGGGCGTCGTCCGGGTGTGGAACGACCCGGACAATATACGCACCGAGTTTTCGGTGATCATTCGGGACGATCTGCAGGGGCTGGGCATCGGCAGCCTGCTGATGAGAAAAATGATCCGCTACTGCAAGAGCGTCGGCACCCTGGAGATGATCGGCAAGGTCATGGTGGATAATCACCCGATGCGCGGCCTGATGAAGCATCTGGGGTTTACCCAGCACTTCAATATGGAAGAGCAGGTGATCGATGCCATCTTGAGACTCAACGAGCCGGAAACCGACTGGCAGCGCCACCGTCTGGAAAGGCCGGCCTGATTCAAGGTGGGGCGCTGAAACTCCCTGGGCGACCGTGTGAGACAGCGGATCCTGGCTGGTCGCCCCGGATAGCGACACGTCAGGGGGCCAGGCGGAAGCGATACCATTCACCGTCGCGCAGTTCATAGCGAATGCGGTCGTGGAGCCGGCTTGGCTGCCCCTGCCAGAACTCGATCATGCTGGGCTCGACGCGATATCCGCCCCAGTGCACCGGCCGGTGGATATCCTGATCGGCATACACCTGGCGGTAGCGCTGCTCGCGCTCTTCCAGCCACTGGCGATCGGGGATGACAACGCTCTGAGTCGCTACCCAGGCGCCAAGCTGGCTATCGCGGGGACGGCTTGCGAAATAGGCGTCGGACTGCTCTTCGCTGGCCTTGCTGACGTGCCCCTCGATGCGTACCTGACGCGATAGGGAGGGCCACCAGAAGGTCAGCGCTGCCTGGGGCACATTGGCCAGCTCGCTGCCCTTGTGGCTGTGGTAGTTGGTATAGAAGTAGAGTCCATCTTCGTCATTGCCCTTGAGCAGCACCACCCGGGCGTGGGGCATTCCCTGCCTGTCCACGGTGGAGAGCGTCATGGCATTGCCGTCAGTGCTTTCACTCTCAAGCGCCAGGGTCAGCCACTCGTCAAATAGCGGCATCGGCTGGTCGGGCAGGCTGGACTCATCCAGCTTGCCGCCCTCGTAGTCGCGACGGATGTCAGCGATATTGCGTGTCATGGGATTCTCCTCGGATTCGTGCCCTATGGTGGCGATTTGCGGCGTCAAGCTCAACACCTCATGTTACCGAGCGGGTCAGCTACCCCAGCTGGACCATCACCATATAGGCCCCGGTGCCACCGATGATCGACAGCAGGGCGTTGCGCCGCCAGAGATGAAGTGAGGAAACAATCAGTGCAGCGAAGATCATCGGCCAGCCGGTCTCGGTGCCGTTGAGGCGCCCGTCCAGCAGCGGTCGAAACTCCCGCAGCGCGTAGATGACCAGAGTCATCATCACCGCCGGCGGCAGATAGCGGCCAAGGTGGAGAATCAGCGGATGGTCTGCCTGACGCGCCAATGCTACAAAGGGCACGATCCGAGTGGCGAAGGTGGCCAGGGCGCAGACCAGGATAAAGAGCAGCAGATAGGCAGGGCTCATTGGCGTTCACCTTGGAAGGAGTGGCTGAAGCGATAGTGCACCAGCAACAGCAGGCTCGCCGAGCCGATGGCGCCCAGCAGCATGTGGCGACTCGGCAATAGCAGCAGCGCGATAAAGCCGCAGGCCAGGGCAATGGCGAAGGGCAGCCAGCGCCGCAGCCGGCGCGCCTGCTCCAGGGTCAGCACAATAAACAGCGCGGCCAGCGCGAACTCGATTCCGCGGCTGTCGAATTTGACGGCGGCGCTGGCGACGGCACCAAACAGGCTGCCAAGGATCCACCACAGCTGGTTGAGCAGGCTGATGCGAAACGCCTGGCCATGGTCCTGCGTCGGCTGGCTGGTCAGCAGCGAGTAGGTCTCATCGGTCAGCGCAAAGATTAAGTAGGGCTTGCGCCAGCCGGCGCCTTCAAAGCGCTTGAGCAGGGAGAGCCCGTAGAACAGGTGGCGCGAATTGAGCATCAGGGTGGCGACGGCAACCTCGACGAGGCCGGCACCTGCGCCCAGCAGGGCGACTGCCAGGAACTGGCCGGCACCGGCGTAAATGACCAGCGACATCAGTATCGCCCCCCAGACCGGAATCCCGACTTCGACGGCTAGAATGCCAAAGGCGGCGCCCAGCGGGAGATAGCCGAACATCACCGGCAAAGAGACCCGTAGCGCCTCTTTCCAGGGCTTGTGATCAAACATGGAGTTCCCCGCGCGCAGATGGTTTTCAGGTATAGTGCGGCATTATAAGCAAAGCAGACCAAAGGCTTGCCAATAAAACAGCATTTTTCCAGCGTGTTTAAGCAAACAGAGTAGGGCAGAGAGTAAGCAGAATGCACAAAATCCGGGTGTGGGATCTTCCCGTCAGACTCTTTCATTGGCTGCTGGTCATCGCCGTCGCCATGTCCTTCTATACGATGAAGA
>DATHXP010000301.1:0-2194 GCA_035459605.1 Halomonas sp.
CCGCCGGCGCTTTCCACCATCAGCCCGCGATAGATGGCAAGCGCCACCAGCAGCGCGTAGCTGACCAGCACCAGCCTTCTTGATGAGTGGGCCAGAGTATCGAGCCCTTTACGCTGCTCCAGTTTTTCCAGCCAGGCCCTCATCACGCCTCCCTGGCAGCGCGTAGCGTCAGCGCCAGCCTTGCGACGCGGCTTCCCTGGGCATGGCAGAGCAGGCGTTCGTGATCGTCCAGCGGTAGATCGCTGGCCTTGCCGGCCAGATGGCTGGCGCCGTAGGGCGTGCCGCCCGCGCGGGTTTCCAGCAGCGAGGGCTCGCTGTAAGGCAGGCCCACGTAGACCATGCCGTGATGCAGCAGCGGCAGCAGCATGGAGATGATGGTGGTTTCCTGACCGCCGTGCAGGCTGGATGTGGAGGTGAAGGCGCTGGCCGGCCTGTCGACCAAAGTGCCATTCAGCCACAGCTCGATAGTGCCATCCAGAAAGTACTTGAGAGGAGCGGCCATGTTACCAAAGCGCGTCGGGCTGCCAATCACCAGCCCCGCGCAGTGGCGCAGGTCGTCAAGGCTGGCGTAGACGGCGCCCTGCTCGGGAATCTCGGGCGCCACCGCCTCGGTGGTGGTGGACACCGCCGGCACGGTGCGCAGCCGCGCCTGAATGCCGCGCTGCGATTCCACGCCCGCCGCAATCTGCTCGGCCATGGCCCGGGTCGCGCCATAGCGCGAGTAATACAGAACCAGCACATAGGGAAGTTCGTTCATCGTTGAGGCGCCATTCAGGGGAAAAGAGTTAGTCGACAAGCTCGAGCACTTTCTCGGGGGGACGGCCAATCACCGCACGTTTACTGGTACAAGCGATGGGACGTTCCAGGATTCGCGGATGCGCAACGATGGCCGCAACTACCGCCTCGGCGTCTGAGGCGTCGGCATCCAGCGCTTTCCATTCGGCCTCGCCGCTGCGAACCAGACCGTCAATGCCGTCGGGCAGACGGGCAATCAGCTGGCGCAGCTCGCCTGCGTTGAGCGGTTCATCCAGATAGCGGCGCACCTGCATCTCGATCCCGGTCTCCTCCAATAGCGCCAGTGCCTGGCGAGATTTGGAACAGCGTGGGTTGTGCAGCAGCGTCAGCATGGCAGGTTTCCAGATAGTAGTTTGGCAGGAGGTGGGCCATTGTAGGCCGCCCCGGGAGCCGGCCACAACCGCCAACAAACTCGACGCCGCAAGGATGATCAGCGCAGGCTTGATTGATTGCCATGGCGACTTGCGATCACTCTTTCAGGCGCACGTAGACCCAGGCCTGCTGGCCGCTTGCCAGCTGCACCTGGATTCGCCTGTAGCGAACCCCCAGCCGCTCGTAGCGATCCAGCCGGATGAGCTCCGTGCCGCTGACGTCGAGTACCAGGCCGCGCACTCGCCCATCATTTTTCGGCTGCAGATCGAGCCCCTGACGCTCGAAGCCCGGCAGCACCGCGGGTTCAGGGTCGCCGGCGCGCCCGTAGACCAGCCAGCGCACGGGCGCGCAGGTCAGGGTGCCATAGACGAACACCGCCTGGGAGCCCGCGTCAACAGGGGGCAGGTGGTCGGGCCGCTGGTAGGTCCAGGGGCTGAGCATCGTCAGCCACAGCCAGGCCGGGATGGTCAGCGGGGCAAGAAGCAGGCCAAGCCGCACGTATCGTGATTGCATCGTCGTGTCAGAGCAGGGGATTAATCATCGTCACCGGTGCTGCTAGGATAGGTGATTCAATCGATCAAGCCGAGGTGTCGTCATGAATCTGCCCCAGCCTGATGATGTGGATTTTCGCGCCCTGATGGGCGATGTGCGCCCGCTTTCCCACGCTGCCAATCGCGCCAGCCGCCAGCGGTCGCGACAGGCGCCCAGCGAGGCGCAGCTGGCCCGGCGTGAAAGTGCGGTTCAGGGTCTGGGCGAGCGCGACTTTCTGTCGGATGATTTTGTCGAGCTGGTGCCGCCGTTTGATCCGCTGGAGTACCGTCGCGATGGCATTCAGCAGGGCGTAATGGACCGCCTGCGCCACGGCGGCTATTCGGTGCAGGCCAGCCTGCATCTGCTGCGCCGCCCGCTGGAGTTTTGCCGCCGCGAACTGCCGGTGTTTATTCGCGATGCCTACGCGCAGGATCTGCGCTCGGTGCTGATTATTCACGGCCGCGGGCGCGAGCTGGACAGCCCCGCCAATATCCTG
>DATHXP010000302.1:0-17035 GCA_035459605.1 Halomonas sp.
AGGGCGAACTCGAGCTGCCGCACCGTCTGCATGGCGGACTGGAAGTTGCGGCTCGCCCGCAGGCGCTGGAACAGCTCCTCGGGAAGCTTCTCGCCACTATCGTGGCGGGCGGCGAACAGGTCCAGCGCCTCCCGCTCCCAGGTCCAGTTCTCCATGAACTGGCTGGGCAGCTCGACGGCGTCCCAGGGAACTCCGTTGATGCCCGCAACGCTCGGCCAGTCGACCCGGGTAAGCATGTGGTGCAGCCCGTGGCCGAACTCGTGGAACAGGGTCTCCGCCTCGTCATGGGTGAGAAGGGCCGGGCGATCGCCCACCGGCGGCGTGAAGTTGCAGGTGAGGTAGGCCACCGGCATCTGCAGCAGGGGCACGTCGGTAAAGCGCTGGAGCAGATTCTCGGACAAGTCGTGGATCACATCCCGAGGTTTGATGCCCGGCTCCAGTCCATGCAGGATCGGTTGGTGGGCCGTCTGCCAGCCGTCGATAACGCCGCTGACCCGCTCGGCGAAGGCCTGAAAGGCGGGATGCGCCAGCACCGTGGGCTTGACCTGCCGGGCTTCGACTTTTGCCTCCAGGTAGCCGGGGTGGCCGTTGTTCTTGAATAGTGCCTCACGCAGGCCGGGCAGCACCGACCAGTAGGGTTCGAGCGCGTCCACATCGCGCTTAGGCGTGCCGCCGTTCAGGTGCGCGTAGAGATCGTGCTGATCTTCGGCTTCGCTGCTGTCGATATAGCGCGGGATATTGAGGTTGTAGTCGTTGGCATCAGAGGCGATTTCGGCCAGGGGCACGCGCCGGGCGTAGCCGGGCAGCTCGCGCTGGTGGTTGAACACGTCCACGATCTTGTGGATGTCGCGCGAGCGCAGGCGGTTCTTGTTACCGTCTTTGATGAACTCGCGGCTGGCGTCGATCATGAAGATATATTCGCGGCTGCTGGCGTTCGCCTTGTCGATCACCAGAATGCAGGCCGGAATGCCGGTGCCGTAGAACAGGTTGGCCGGCAGGCCGATGATGCCTTTGATCAGCCCTCGCTGGACCAGATTGCGGCGGATATCCGCCTCCTTGTGGCCGCGAAACAGCACGCCGTGGGGCAGAATGATGGCGCCGCGACCGTCAGATTTGAGCGACTTGATCAGGTGCAGCAAAAAAGCGTAGTCGCCATTCTTGGCCGGCGGGATGCCGTACTCGAAACGGCCGAACTCGTCGTTTTCCGGGTCCAGGCCGTTGGTCCAGGACTTGGTAGAAAACGGTGGATTGGCGACCGCGTAGTCGAAGGTCTTGAGGCTGCCGTCCGCGTTCTTGAAGTACGGGCGCGACAAGGTGTTGTCCCGCCACAGTTCGGCGGTGGGATAGTCGTGCAGAATCATGTTCATCTTGGCCAGCGCCCAGGTGGCGTTGTCGTTTTCCTGACCGTAGATGCTCATGCCCTGCGGGGCCTCGTAGGCGGCCCGCAAAAGCAGGGATCCTGACCCGCAGGTCGGGTCATAAAGCGTCTCGTCCTGACGCGTATCCGGGCCGATCCCCACCACCTGGGCAATCACCCGCGAAACCTCGCCCGGGGTGTAGAACTGCCCCTTGCTCTTGCCGGATTCGGTAGCGAAGTGGCGCATCAGGTATTCGTAGGCATCACCCAGCAGGTCGTCGCCGTCGGCGCGGTTGGCGCCCAGATCGAGCTGATCGAAGATGGCCACCAGCTTGGAAAGCCGGTCCTGCATGTCCTTGCCCGAGCCGAGCCTGGTCTCGTCGTTGAAATCCGCCTGGTCGATCACGCCCTTGAGATCGTTGGCCTCGGCGAGCCGACCGATGATCTTGTTGATCTTGTCGCCGATCTCCTTGTCGCCCTTGAGCGCCACCATGTCGGCGAAGCTGCCGCCTTCCGGCACCTCAATCAGTGAGTCCTTCTTGTCGCTGACGTACTTCATGAACAGCAGCGTCAACACGTAATCCTTGTACTGCGACGCGTCCATACCGCCGCGCAGTTCGTCGCAGGATTGCCAGAGGGAGCTGTAGAGCTGGGATTTTTTCAGTGCCATGGAATAGCGGTTCTCTGTTTGCGAATTTCGTGGCTATGATTTTTGCGTATGATGCCGAGGTACAGCGGCGTCCTGACAAGGACGTCCGGCGACTATCTGCCGCGTGCTGATGCGGCTGATTATGTGATTTACAAGCATGCCTTATAGAAAGACCTGTTGCCTACTTTTTTGAACTTCACCTGCTGACGGTCTTCAAGATGTCTTGCGAGAGTTGCAAATAGCCAGCCGGTTTTATTGTCGATTTCATTACTTTTAGGATACGACGACTTTTTTAGGTTGAGTTGATCTTTGATGTAGGCTGCCGGAATCCAACCTTCATGAAAGGTGGCCTCGGATTCTTTAATAAATGAGAAAACCTCATCGGCCATGGCATCAAATAAGTCAGCGATATTTTTCCTATGGTTCACGATGTCTCCTTTTACATATAACGCCGCCAACACGCGCAGCTTTGTAGTGAAGGCGCAGCCGCAACGAAAAAGCCGTCGCTGTGCCTGCGATTGTTATGCCTAGTGACCTTTCGGAACAATAAGGACTTTAACCTCAAAATCGTTATCCTCTTCATTTAAGTCGTTTTCTAGCCCCCTCGGGTTTGATACCCAACCATCTGGATCATAGACAAAGCACAGCAGCCGCTTGCAATCTGGGTGAGACCGGTATCGCTTTGAGTCAACAATCAATTGCTCGCCGATATCCTTAGCCTTTAATGTCTTTCGAGTCTTTTTAACTTCTATGACTATTTGCTCTTGCTTTAAGAGAAAATCAACTCTAGAACATCCTCCTGCATAGCTTGGCGTCCACTCCTCAGGTCTAATGTCATCAAAGTATATGTGTAGTAGAGAATGCAGAAGATCTTGGGTATCGTATTCATCTTCAATAGCTAGCGTTTCCCGATCGCTATAACGAGACTTCAATTGCCTAGCTACCAGATGGAACCTAGAGCATATTTGTTCCACCAGCTTAAGGTGATCAATTTCTGTATCCCTTTCAGCATGCTCGGCCAGCTGTTTTTTCTCCTTAGTCCATGGAAACGCCTCACCACAGTTTTCGCAATGAGAAGGGACGGGTGTGGAAAAACCGATAGCCACTACACCATCAGCATGATAGTCACCCGGGATTGACGCATCACATGCTGGACACTGATGAATCGTTTCTGTCCCACACTCTGAGCAGAATTTCCTTCTGAACTGTGGCGAAGAATTATAACTGTCGGTTATCTGATGCCCATTCAGACAAACCTGCTGTACATCGTGATATCCCATTTATTCTCCTGTATTTGTCCCGCATAACGCTAGCCATGAGCCGCGGCTGCGTAGCAGCCGTCGCGCTCCATGGCCTTGTTCGGCTCTTGCATGGCACAAGAGACCCCGACATCGCCGCGAAATCCACAACAATCAGCCGCCAACAAAATCCCACACCAAATCCCCGACACATTCGAAATCCAACAGAGAATCAGGCTCAAGCCCCATATCTTGCAGAATGGCGTGAATCGGTTTTTCCGGACTCGCTAGAGAAAGCCTCTTTACCAAATCGGCTTCATTGATAAGCCGCATCGCTAGAATCGCTCCAAACCTAGGCTCGACATGATAGTGGTAGATTTCCGCAAGCGATAGTCGACTGTACCCAGAAAGGATATTAGCGATTTTGTCTTGCCCATAGACTTCGGTGAAGTCTGCCATATTCTTATGAGAACAAACCTCTCTTATCGCAAGCTCTTTGTGTCCAAGCTCGATACTCAGGAGCACCGCTTTTAGCGCCAAATACTCCTTTGTAACCGAACCCATGGCTCCTAACCGCTCCTCTCGCGTTCCGAACTCCAACAAATATCGGTACTGGCAGTAGTGCGCTACTGTTTCGCTAAATAAACGATGGTGTACTAGAAGTTTGTCGTCGCCCAAAGACCTTCTTAGGTTGAATTCTGCTGTGTGCCCAAACTCATGCACCAACAGATCTGGCGCCTCGAACCCTTCGCCAACGGGCGGCAACACTACGAGGTGCTCCGTGTCGCGACAAGAGACGGCCAGGCCTTCGTAGAGAATATAATCATCCTTAACTCTGACGATCTCGACCTCACCGAGATCAACCGCAAACTCGTCACTTACAAATGAACGGCATTTATCGATGACGGCATCAACCGGCCATTGCAATTCGCCGGGGTTAGACTGACTGACGGCAAGAATAACTTCTTTGGGGATGCGAGCACGCTGGACAAACCGGAATGCATCAGAATCAGGAAATTTAATGATGGGGGAGTCGGAACCTATTTCAGCCATATCTCCCTGTACGCGAGACCACTCAACGCAATCACCCTTGACGATCGCCGAACGCCGCTCCGCTTCAAGATTATAAAGCTGCTCTCTAATCATCGCTGGTCCATCGTCCAATAATGTTGAATTCATCGCTATGAGGCAGCAGCCGTAAGCCGCGCGAGGTACGAGCGTCGGCTTGACGGATTTGTTATGCATAGCTTGATCGTGCTTCTTCAACTCGACGCGCCAGCAAGCTTGCAAAGACAAGGTACTGAGCGGCTTTCTCTTCTGTCAGGTCGTGTGTAAGGCTATGCGCTTTAGGATTCCGGATACCCTGATAGATGCCCTTGTAGATTTGCATGAAACCTTTCTGGTCGTTGAGCCCTGAATCGGTGTCCAATTCCGAAAGAATCAGTTTCGCATCCGCCGGAGACATTACCTGCCCAATCAACCGATCACCATCTTCCTCTGATCCAGTTCTTGCTCGAATAAAATCAAATATCGCTGTGACCGAATTGAGTACGGCCTCCCGGAGGTGACCGTTCCGATAGAGCTGGTACGCATGCTCTACGATTACCGGATGAAGAAGCTGCTCAAACCCAATTTCCCGTTGCTCATCCTCCGCATCGGCTGCATTGAGAAGATGCGCTTCTGCCCGCTTTTCCAACGCTGGAAGATCATGCTCGAGTATATCCCGGTAATCGCAGTCCATACCGAAATGAACGTGCCGACCTAGATTGCCTAAGTTCTCGTCAGCGAATTTCTGACGCCAGAGATCCCAAAGCTGTTCATAATCAGCTCTCATATATCCGTTAATAGCGGTCACGGCTTCTTCGCCACCCTCCTCATATAGAGGCAGCGCATCCCGAGCTTTTTGTTCGATCGCCCTCATAGCGTTCTTGACGGACAGATACCAGTGGATCACGTGTCAAACTCTCCTTGGATAACAGGTATTAGACAGCGCGCTCGTTTGTTGACTTGAACGATCACGCGCGTTCAACAATATTATCTTGCGCAGTCTTTCCCCATCTAATCCTTTGAAAATCATGAAAACTCATCATGATTCGGCAGTCTATGCAAAGTTCGCGCGCCTGAACATTTTGCCGGTACTAGCAGCAGCACTGTACGCCAATCCACAGCCCTCCACCGCGCGCCTTTCCTCCGCTACCCCCGCACACCATGAAACTCTTGTGAAAAACACTATGCCCATCGTGATTATCCAGTTGATCGAAAGCCACTACGCCAAGCAAAAGCAGGCTCCGATCATGGTGGCCAAGCGCCGCGCGGCCAGGGACTCGGCTTGTGACTGTTTACCCCAGCAGCAGCGAGTCGTCATCGACCTCCTGGCCCCGGGCGCGCTCGAACAGCTTGAGCAGGTCGGCCACGTCGAGCCCTTGACGCTGCTCGCCGCGCACGTCGAAGGCAATCTCTCCCTGGTCCATCATGATGGTGCGATCGCCCACGTCAAGCGCCTGGCGCATGCTGTGGGTGACCATCAGCGCGGTGAGGCGCTGCTCGCGGATGATGTCTGCCGACAGCGTCAGCACGAAGCTGGCAATGCGCGGGTCGAGCGCTGCGGTGTGCTCGTCGAGCAGCAGGATCTCCATCGGCTGCAGCGCGGCCATCAGCAGGCTCACCGCCTGGCGCTGGCCGCCGGATAAAAGCCCGATGCTGTCGTTGAGGCGATTTTCAAGCCCCAGCCCCAGGCGCGCCAGGTTGTCCTGCAGGCGCCCGCGCAGGGCGCTGTCCAGCGCGCTGCCGAGCCCGCGGCGTCGCCCTCGCGCGCAAGCGAGCGCCATGTTTTCTTCCAGGGTCAGGCTGCCGCAGGTGCCGGCCAGCGGATCCTGGTAGACCCGGGCGACCAGATCGGCGCGCTTGAACGCCGGCAGGCGCGTCACGTCGCGCTCACCGATCAGGACGCGCCCCGGCTGGGCGCACACCTCGCCGGCGAGCACGTTGAGCAGCGTCGACTTGCCCGCGCCGTTGCCGCCGATCACGGTGGCGAACTCGCCGTTGTCGATGCGCAGGTTGATGCCGCGCAGCACGTGGTTCTCGAGCGGCGTGCCGGGGTTGAAGGTGACATGGATATTGTCGAGTTCGATCATGCCGGGCGCCTCCGCAGTCGCAGTTTCGGCAGCACCAGGGCCAGCCCCACCAGCAGTGCGGTGACCAGGTTGAGATCCTGAGCCTTGAGGCCGATGAAGTCGGCGTTCAGCGCCACGGCCACCATCAGTCGATAGAGAATCGAGCCGAACAGGCAGGCCAACGTGGCAACAAGAATGCTGCGCCCGGGAATCAGCGACTGGCCGCCGATCACCGCGGCCAGACCCACCACGATGGTGCCTACGCCCATGGTCACATCGGCGCTGCCCTGGCTCTGGGCAAAGAGCGCGCCGCCCAGCGCCACCAGCGCGTTGGAAAGCGCCATGCCGACCAGCACCATCACCGAGGTGTTGATGCCGTTGCCCGACGCCATGCGGGGGGTTTCTCCGGTGGCGCGCATGGCCAGGCCCGTTTCACTGTTGAGAAAGCGGTTGAGCAGGAAGGTAACCAGCAGCAGCCCCACGGCGATGGCCGCCGGGAAGGCCACGTAACGGCTGACCGGCAGCGACTCCAGGGGAACGAAGATCGTCGGCTCGCTGAGCAGGGCGATGTTGGGCCGCCCCATGATGCGCAGGTTGATCGAGTAGAGCGCGATCATCGACAGAATCGAGGCGAGCAGGTTGAGGATCTTGAGCTTGACGGCCATCCAGGCGGTGACCATGCCGGCCATGGCGCCGGCGATCATGGCCAGGCCGGTACCTAGCCAGGGGCTGCCGCCGCCGACGATCCATACCGCCGCCACCGCTGCCCCCAGGGGAAAGCTGCCGTCGACCGTGAGGTCGGGAAAATCCAGCACGCGAAACGACAGATAGACGCCGAGCGCCACAAAACCAAAGATGAGGCCCAGCTCCAGGGCCCCAAGAAATGCAATAAGACTCATGAGGGTGTCCGCTGCTTCAGTCGACGATTTCTACCGCGCGCTCCTGGAACTCGGCGGGGATCGCGTAGCCTATCGCCTCGGCGGCGCTGCTGTTGAGGATCAGCTCCAGCTTGTCGACCGTGCCGACCGGGATATCGCCCGGGTTTTCTCCTTCAATGATTCGCGCCACCATCTCACCGGTCTGACGCCCCATGTCGTAGTAGCTGAAGCCCAGCGACGCCAGCGCCCCGCGGGCCACGGAGGAGTTGTCGCCGGTGAACACCGGAATGTCGGCGTCATAGCCGACGCGCACCACGCTTTCCAGCGCCGAGACCACGGTGTTGTCCACCGGCACGTAGATGGCATCGGCACGCCCTGCCAGGCTGCGCGCCGCACCCATCACCTCGGAGGTGCGCGAGGCGGTGACCTCAATGAGATTGAAACCAAGCTCCGGCGCCAGCGCTTCGAGCGCCTGCGCCTGGGACACCGAGTTGGCCTCGCCGGGGTTGTAGATCACGCCGAGCTTTTCCGCCTCGGGGAACATGTCGCGGATCAGCTGCAGCTGGGCCTCCAGAGGCGGCGCATCCACCACGCCGGTAATATTAGCGCCCGGCGCGTCAAGGTCAGCCACCAGCTTGGCCAGCAGCGGATCGGTCACCGCGGTAAACACGATGGGCACCGTCTTGGACATGGCCGCGGCGGCCGACTGGGCTGACGGCGTGCTGATGGCCAGCAGCACGGTGGGCGGTTCGCCAGCAAACTTCCGCGCGATCTGCGCGGCAATCGCCGTGTTGCCCTGGGCGTTTTCAAACGTCACCTCCAGATTCTTGCCTTCGACGTAGCCGCGCTCTTTCAGCTCGTCCAGCACGCCCTGCCGGCTGGCGTCCAGCGCCGGATGCTCGACAATCTGGGTAATTCCCAGCGTGACGGTTTCCTCCTGTGCCTGAACCGCCCCGGCCATCCCGGCTGCTACCAGAGCGCCGAAAATCACGCCTGCTACTGTCTGTCGCATATCCTGTTCTCCTTGAACGTTGCGCTGTTCTTGTACCTTATCGACTGCGCGAGCGAACTGCCGCTTGAGAGTCGCCCGAAGCAGGATACCAAAACAAGCGTGCCGGCACCCTTTCGGATGCCGGCACAATGAGTATTACATTGAGCGTTACAAGGGCGCTACGCCAGCGCGATCCACACGCTCTTGAGATCGGAGTATTCCGCGAGCGAGTGGTGCGACTTGTCGCGCCCGTTGCCGGACTGCTTGACGCCGCCGAACGGCACCGTCTGGTCGCCGCCGGCCCAGTTGTTGACAAACACCTGGCCGGACTCCAGGCGTCGCGTGACGCGCATGATGCGATCGATATCCTGACTCCACAGCCCCGCGGCCAGGCCGTAGTCGCTGTCGTTGGCCATGGCGATGGCCTGCTCTTCGGTGTCAAAGCCGAACACCGACAACACCGGACCGAAGATCTCCTCGCGGCCGATCACCATCTCGTCGGTCACGTCGTCGAAGACGGTCGGCGGGATAAACAGGCCGTCGCCCTCTAGCGCCTTGCCGCCGGCGCGCAGGGTCGCGCCCTCCTCCACGCCGCGACGGATGTAGTCGAGAATGCCTTTATGCTGAGTCTCGTCGACGATCGCGCCCATGAAGCTGTCCGGGTCGAGCGGATCGCCGGGCTGCATGGACTCGGCGGCGGCCAGCACCTTGTCGACAAAGGCGGCGCGAATCGAGTTTTCCACCAGCAGCCGCGAGCCGGCGATGCACACCTCACCCTGGTTGTGGAAGATCGCCTCGGCGGCGTGGCGCGCGACCCGATCCAGATCCTTGCAGTCGGCAAAGACGATGTTCGGGCTCTTGCCGCCGCACTCCAGATACACCCGCTTGAGATTGGATTGGCCGGCATACTGCATCAGCAGCTTGCCCACGGCGGTAGAGCCGGTAAAGGCCAGGCAGTCGACGTCCATGGACAGTGCCAGCGCCTTGCCCACGGTATGGCCAAAGCCCGGCAGCACCTGGAACACGCCGCGCGGGATGCCGGCCTCGCAGGCCAGCTCGGCCAGCCGCAGCGCCGACAGCGGCGATTTTTCCGAGGGCTTGAGAATCACGCTATTGCCCGCCGCCAGCGCCGGAGAAATCTTCCACGATGTCATCATCAGGGGGAAGTTCCAGGGCACGATGGAAGCGACCACGCCCAGCGGCTCACGCATGACCAGCGCCAGGCTGTCCTCGCCGGTAGGGGCGACTTCACCATACAGCTTGTCGATCGACTCGGCCTGATAGCGCATGCAGCCGATGGCGCCGGCCAGGTCGCCCAGCGAGCTGCCAATCGGCTTGCCCATGTCCAGGGTGTCGAGCAGCGCCAGCTCGCTCTTGTTGGCTTCCATCAGGTCGGCCAGCTTGAGCAGCACCTGCTTGCGCTTGCCCGGGGCCAGGCGTGACCACTCGCCGCGGGCAAAGGCCTCGCGCGCCACGGCAATTGCCGCGTCGGCATCGGCAGCGTCGCAGCTTGCCACACTGGCCAGAGTTTCACCGGTGGCCGGATTGGTGGTGACAAAGGTCTCACCGCTTTTGGCGTCGACAAACGCATCGTCGATAAAAGCCTGCGTCTTGAAACTGAGCGAGGCCGCCATGGCCTGCCAGTCGGCGCGTGTAGAAGGAATGTGGCTCATGCTTACTGCTCCTGCGCTGCAATGTTCTGGGGCGCTGTTTGCGGCTGAGGCCGGGCCTGCTGTGTCGTGGCCTGGTGATAAGCCAGGCGCCGCGCGGTTTCATCCAGCGCGTCGCGGGCCAGCCTGACCAGCTCGTCGACCTCCTCGTGGGTGATCACCAGCGCCGGCGAGATGACCATGGTATCGCCGACCGAGCGCATCACCAGCCCGCTGTCGAAACAGATGTCGCGGCACAGATTACCCGCCCCGAGCGATTCGTCAAAGCGCTCGCCGGTCCGCTTGTCGGCCACCAGCTCCAGCGCGCCCATCAGCCCCAGCGAGCGCGCCTCGCCAACCAGCGGGTGGTCGGCCAGGGTGGCCCAGCGCTTGGCCAGGTAGGGGCCGATGTCGTCGCGCACCCGGTCCACCACGCCCTCGGCTTCCAGCAGCTCCAGGTTCTTCAGCGCCACGGCGGCACACACTGGATGTCCCGAATAGGTAAAGCCGTGGAAGAATTCGCCGCCGTCATTGATCAGGGTGTCGGCCACGCGGTCGCCAACCAGCACGCCGCCGATCGGCAGGTAGCCCGAAGACAGCCCCTTGGCAATCGACATCAGGTCCGGCTTCAGGCCGTAATGCTGGCTGCCAAACCACTCGCCCAGCCGCCCGAAGCCGCAGATGACCTCGTCAGCCACCAGCAGGATGTCGTACTTGGCCAGCACCGCTTTGATCGCCGGCCAGTAGCTGTCCGGCGGCATGATGGCACCACCAGCGCCCTGCACCGGCTCGGCTATGAAGGCCGCCACGTTTTCCTCGCCCAGCTCGAGGATCTTCTCCTCCAGCGCGGCGGCGCACTCGCGCCCGAAAGCGTCGGGGCTCATGTCGCGCCCCTCGCCAAACCAGTAGGGCTGACGAATGTGGGTGATGCCCGGCACGCAGGGGCCGCCTTGCTTGTGCATCGGCGCCATGCCGCCCAAGCTCATGCCGGCCACGGTGGAGCCGTGGTAGGCGTTCTTGCGACCAATCACCCACTGCTTTTCGGGCTTGCCCTTGATTGCCCAGTAGCGACGCACCATGCGCAGCACGGTGTCATTGGCCTCGGAGCCCGAGCCGGTGAAGAACACCCGGTTCATGTGGGCCGGCGCCAGCTGGCAGAGCTTTTCGGCCAGCGCCACCGCCGGCGGATGGGTGGTCTTGAAGAAACTGTTGTAATAGGGCAGCTGTTCAAGCTGGGCCGCAGCCGCCTCGACCAGCTCCTGGCGTCCGTAGCCGATATTGACGCACCACAGCCCGGCCATGCCATCGAGAATGCGATTGCCCTCGCTGTCGTGGATATACACGCCCTCGGCGTGGGTCACGACCCGGCTGCCCTCCTCGCCCAGCGACTTGAAATCGGTAAAGGGGTGCAGGTAGTGGTCGCTGTCGAGCTGCTGCATGCGTGCGGTATCTTGGTGCGCCATGGAGCATCCTCCGAAAAAGCAATAAATGTTATAGTTTGCTCAACATAGCGACCCCAAGCGCGTCTGGCCAGTCTTTTTTTAAAATCTTTCCGAGCGAAACATTAACTTGTTGATATAAATGAAATTTAAATTTCTGCTTTATCGACATTAGTATCTATCTATGACAAAAGGCTTGACTAACGGTTGATTTACGACCCACATTGTTGCTTCAACAACAACACACGCAACCTTTTTCATACGCGACGTCATACACGACAGCCGACGATGGCAGATTGGGAGACAACAATGAAAAATCGCACCTTGGGGCGTGCCTTGCTGCTGCTCGCCCTGCTACTGATCACGCTGGGCAGCGGCGCCCAGGCACAAGCCGCCGTGCAAATGGAGGCGCCAGACCTGATCCTGCGCGGCCTGACCTTCAGCGTTGATGTCCAGGAACTACCCGATAGCGGCCCCTACACCGCCATTATCGGCAGCCAGCGCCTGCCCGTGAGCCTTGATGATCAGGGCGGCGGCGTCATCGAAGGCATGCAGGTTGACGACGCCAGCGCCGTCCTGACCCTCGTCGGCCCCGACGGCGCTGCGCTGGCAAGCCTGGATATTCGGGCGATTCCCGCCTGGCTGTCGCTGCTGCCGGCGCTGACCGCGATCATCCTGGCCCTGGTCTTTCGCCAGGTGATTCTGGCGCTATTCGTGGGCATCCTGCTGGGCGGCTGGCTCCTGCACGGTATGAATGTATCCGCGCTGGCCGGCGCCTTCGCCGATTCAGTCAACGTGCATGTGCTGGAGGCCGCCAGCGACAGCGAACACATGTCTATCGTGCTGTTCTGTCTGCTGATCGGCGGCATGGTCGGCATCGTGTCGCGCAACGGCGGCACCCAGGGCATCGCCGAGCGCATTTCTCGCGTCATTCGCGGGCGCCGCCAGGCGCAGACCTCCACCGCCCTGCTGGGCATGGCGATTTTCTTCGACGACTACGCCAACGCCCTGATCGTCGGCAACACCATGCGCCACATCACCGACCGGATGAGAGTCTCCCGGGCCAAGCTTGCCTATATCATCGACAGCACCGCGGCGCCGGTGTCAACAATCATGCTGGTGAGCACCTGGATCGGCTTCCAGGTGGGGCTGATCAGCGAAGCCATGAGCGGCATCGACGGCTGGAACGAGTCCGCCTACTCGGTATTCGTCAACGCCATCCCCTACAACGCCTACCCGATCTTGGCTCTGGTCTTCGTGTTCATGACCACCTGGCTGGGCCGGGATTTTGGCCCCATGCTCAAGGCCGAGCGCCGGGCGCTAGGCGCCGATCCTCGGCAGCTGCCGCTGAGCAACCGCGAGGCGACCGTCGAGGAAGCAGATATTTCCACCAAGCCGGGCGTCCCCACGCGCGCCTTCAACGCCATCGTGCCGATGGTCGTTCTCGCCGGCATCACCCTGGGCGGCATCTACACCACCGGACTCGACGCTCTGGGGCCGGGCGAGCACTCGCTGCGCGATATCTTCGGCGAAGGCGACTCCTTCAGCGCCATGATGTGGGGGTCGCTGGCCTCCTGCGTGGTCGCGGTGATCATGACTCAGAGCCAGCGGCTGATGAGCATGACCGAAACGAGCCACTACTGGTTCGAAGGCGTGAAGTCGATGCTGCTGCCGATCACCATCCTGATGATGGCCTGGTCGCTGGCCAACGTGAACGAGGCCCTGCACACCAGCGACTTCCTGATCGCCGCGCTGGGCGACAGCCTGAGCCCCGCCTGGCTGCCCGCGGTGATCTTTGTGCTGGCCGCCTTCACCGCCTTCTCCACCGGTTCCTCCTGGGGCGTCATGGGCATCATGATGCCGCTGGTGGTCCCGCTGGCCTGGGCGGTGCTCTCGCATCACGGCCTGGCCGGCACCGCGGAGGGCATGCCGATTCTCTACGCCTCAGTGGCTTCGGTGCTGGCCGGCGCGGTGTGGGGCGACCACTGCTCGCCGCTGGCGGACACCACCCTGCTTTCCGCCATGGCCAGCGGCTGCGACCTGATTGAGCATGTGCGCACCCAGCTGCCCTATGCGCTGCTGGTGGGAATGGTCGCTCTGGTCTTCGGCTCCCTGGGCGTGGGCTACGGCGTCAGCTGGTGGCTGGGGCTGGCGGTCGGCGCCGCCGTGCTGCTGGGCACCCTGCTGGTCGTTGGCAGGCGTCCCGAGAGGCCGGCAGCGCCCGTTCAGGCGGCGGTGCAGACTCCGAACTGATTGTCTCATTACCGCCTGATATTACTGTGCTCCATCCAGCAGAGCCCGCGGCATACGCCGCGGGCTCTGCTGCCTCTTGTGGCCTGTGGAATCAATGAAGGTTGCTGCCGGCCGTCTATCGAGAAGTCGTCTTCCGGAAGCTTGAACAGGCTTCGGCGAAGCCCTTGAAGATGGCGTCGTACAGAGGATGCTCGGTGGGCTGCCACTCGGGATGCCACTGCACGCCCAGCGTAAATGCCTTGGCGTCGCTCACCGAAACCGCCTCGATCAGACCGTCCGGCGCCACGCCCTCGACGCTCAGCCCATCGCCCAGCCGGTCGATGCCCTGCTGGTGCAGCGAGTTGACCCTGGCGCTGCGCTCGGAATAGAGACTGGCCAGCACGCCGCCCGGTTCGATCGATAGCGCATGGGCCGGCGCATACTGCTCGGCAACGTCGCCCTTGGGCTCGCGATGGTCAAGCTTGCCGGGCTGATTCTGTACCGCCTGATGAAGAGTGCCGCCGAAGGCCACGTTGAGCTCCTGAAAGCCGCGGCAGATGCACAAAAGCGGCATATCCAGCGCCAGGCTTGTCGGCAGCCAGCTCAAGGCCGCGGCGTCACGATGCAGATCGTCACGGGTGTTTTCCGGCGCCCGCTCGGCGCCGTAACGCCCTGGTTCCACGTTGGTGTAGCTGCCGGTCAGCATCAAACCATCGAAATGGGAGAGCAGCCGCCGCGCATGCTCGGCGTCGGCATCCTCCCACACCGGCAGCACCACCGGGTCCAGCCCATAGGTGCGCAGGGCGGTCAGGTACTTGTCGGTCACCATGTGGGCGGGGTGACCCTCGACGTCGCGGCGGCAGGCAATCACGGCCACCAGGGGGCGGTTGTGCATGAGGTTCTCCTGTAAAGCATTGTATTTAAATATGAGTTCTTAGTCTCTCGGGTCATACACCCAGCCTGTCGCGCAGCCCATACCACCATGAGCCCATCACCGAATAGGGAACGCGGAGCATGCGTCCACCGGGAAATGGAATCCACGGCAGCTTGGCGAAGACGTCGAACCGGGTCAGGTCGCCGTCGATCGCCTCGGACAGGATGCGCCCGAAGGTGTGCGATCCCGTGACGCCATGCCCGCTGTAACCGTGAGCAAAATAGGTGCTGTCGCCGATACGGCCCAGCTGCGGCACGCGGCTGAACGAGAGGGCAAAATTACCGCTCCAGGCGTAATCGATCTTGACCCCTTTGAGCTGCGGGAACACCTTGTCCATGTTGCGCTGCAGCTTGGCCTTGATGTCGCTGGGGTCTGCACCACCGTAGACCGTGCCGCCGCCAAACAGCATTCGCCTGTCGCCGGACAGGCGGTAGTAATCGAGGATATAGCGGATGTCCTCGACGCAGATATCGGTCGGCAGCAGATCGCGCGCCCGCGCCTCGCCCAGCGGCTCGGTCGCCATCACCTGCGTTGACACCGGCATCACTCGCGAGGTCAGCGTCGGCACCACTTTCCCCAGATAGGCGTTGCCGCACAGCACCAGCGTCCTGCAGGTCATCGAGCCCTTGGCCGTTCTGACCACGGGCCGTTGCGCCGCGTGGTCGACGTCGATCACCGGAGACATTTCATAGATGGTGCCGCCGTTTTGTTCAAACGCCGCCGCCTCGCCAAGGGCCAGATTCAGCGGATGCATATGACCGCCGGAGTGGTCGATCATCCCGCCTGCGTAGAGGTCGGAGTTGACGTGCTTGCGCAGCTGCTCCCTGTCCAGCATCTCCTGATTTTTGATGCCGTAGCTGGCCCAGAGCCGCCTCCGCTCTTCCAATTCACGCATATGAGCGCTGGTCAGACCGGTAAAGATATTGCCGTCCTTCAGATCGCACTGGATGTCATAGGCGCTGACCCGCTCGCGGATGATCTCGCCGCCCTCCTGCACAAGGCCGGCAACGAAGGTCGCGGTGTCCTGACCATAGCGCTTCTTGATCGTCTGCAGGCTGGCATTCAGCCCGTTGACGATCTGCCCGCCGTTGCGCCCCGAGGCGCCCCAGCCGACCCGCGCGCCCTCGATGATGGCGACCTGGTAGCCCTTTTCCGCAAGGTGCAGACCGGTCGAGAGTCCGCTGTAGCCGGCGCCGACGATGCAGACGTCAATCTGGTGGTCACCGATCAGCTCCGGGCGCTCCGGCGCGGGGTTGGCAGAGGCAGCATAATAGCTTGTGGTGTGGCTGCCATCGCCGGCATAGGGATGCTTGTGCAGAGTCATCGCGCGACCTCTAGTTGGCTGTGTAAGGGACAGTGTGAACACCACTCTAGAAGTAACGCATCGTTGCTATTTTATCAACACCTGCACGCTAATCACCCAGTTCGGCACTACAAGCACAACACATTGTTAAACATGAGATTTTAAAAATTATTCCGCATTATTATCGACTAAAGACTGATATGCAATGGAGTCAAAAACTTGACAATGCTTGGCAATCATCTAAAAAATGGCACCATCAACAGTGATAACAGCGCAAAGGTGCCGACATGTCTTCCCCCAATGCCAGCGAAGTAAATGACTTTCTGGAGCTGCATCCCGATATTTCCAGCATCGATCTGCTGATCAGCGACCTCAACGGCATCGTGCGTGGCAAGCGTATCCCGAGAGACAATCTTTTGAAGGCGTGGCGCGACGGCATCAATCTGCCGGCATCGCTGTTCGCCCTCGACACCCTTGGCAACACCGTCGAGGAAACCGGCCTGGGCCTGGTAAGCGGTGACGGTGACCGGGTATGCCGAGCCATTCCCGGCACCCTGATGCCTACACCCTGGCTGCGCAACGGCAAGCACGCCCAGCTGTTGATGAGCATGGAGGACAGCGACGGCAGCCCGTTCTTTGCCGATCCGCGTCAGGTGCTGTCACGCATAGTCAGGCGCTTGAGTCAGCGCGGCCTGACACCGGTGGTGGCCCTGGAGCTGGAATTCTATCTGGTCGACCGCCAGCGCAACGAAAAAGGCATGATTCAGCCGCCCTGCTCGCCGTCCAGCGGCGAACGAGCCACCCAGAGCCAGCTCTACTCGATCAACGAGCTGGACGAATATGCCGATTTTCTGGAAGACGTTCAGCGGGCGGCGCAGATCCAGAGCCTGCCGCTGGACACCACGCTCAAGGAGTGTGCTCCGGGGCAGTTCGAGATCAATCTGATCCACTGCGATGACGTGCTGGCGGCCTGCGACAGCGCCGTGCTGCTCAAGCGCCTGATCAAGGGCGTGGCCCTCAGCCATGGCTTCGAGGCTACCTTCATGGCCAAGCCCTACGGCAATGAAGCGGGCAACGGTACCCATGCGCACATCAGCCTGGTCGATGAGAGCGGGCACAACGTCTTTGCCGCCGACAATGGCGATACGCTAGGCACCGAGACGCTGAAACAGGCGGTTGCCGGGCTGCTCGAGCTGATGCCGGCCTCCATGGCGCTGTTTGCTCCCAACCTGAACTCCTATCGCCGTTTCCA
>DATHXP010000303.1:0-7191 GCA_035459605.1 Halomonas sp.
TCAGCAGAGGGCGCTTGTAGGAGTTGAACTGGGCCACCAGCAGCACGAAGATCAGCCCGATGCACAGCGGCAGGTTGGCCTGCAGCGCGGCCTGACCTTCGGCGGAATCCTTGACCACCCCGTCGAATTCGATCCAGTGGCCCGGCGGCAGGCGCTGTTCGAGATCGTCCAGCGCCGGGCTGACCCGCGCCACCATGTCTTCGGCGGTGAGATCGCGGTTGCGCCCCGAGACGGTCAGCGTACGCACCATGTCCTCGCGGTCGATGCGGTAGTAGCTGCTGGCCAGCTCAAGCTCAGCCACCTGGGCCAGCGGTACGCCGGCGCCGGGGTTGCTCAGCGGATAGACGGTCAGCGACTTCAGCCGCTCGACGCTGGTGCGGCCGGTGCCGGCGTAGCGCAGCATGATGGGAATGATCTTGTCGCCCTCGCGGTAGTGGCTAAGGTGGTAGCCGTCGATGGCGCCCGCCAGCGAGCGGGCAATGTCTTTCGAGGTCAGGCCGGCGCCGCGCGCCCTGGCCTGATCCACCGCGACGGTCAGCGACGGAATCCGCGCCTCCCAGCTCTGGCGAATATCCAGGGCGCCGTTGACGCCGCCCACAATTTCCTCGATGTCTCGCGAGGCGGCGTAGAGCACCTCGCGATCCGGTCCCTTGACCTGGACCTGCAGCAGGGTGCTGTCCGAGGGGCCAAGAAACATGCGCGTGACCTGGGCAAGCACGTCGGGATGGCGCTCGGCAAACAGCGCGCGCGTGGCCTCAAGCACCGCGTCCACCCGCTCGGCATCGACCACGTTGAGCACCATGAAGCCCTTGTTGGGCGAGGGGTCGATGGGGGTGAGCGAGAGCACGAAGCGCGGCCCGCCGAAGCCGGCATAGGCCGCGATGCTGGTCAGATCCTCGTTCAGGGCCGGGCAGTCGAGAAGCTCTTTGCTGAGCGCCTGTACGCGCCGGTCGGTCTCGTTGGCGGCGATATCCGAGGGAAAGTCGATGGTGACCAGCACCTGATTGCGGTCGGAGTCGGGAAAGAATTTCTTGGGCACCGCCAGCATCATGGCCACGCCGGCGAGCATCGCCAGGGCCATGATCGAAAGAAAGAGCACGCGATGGCGCAGCACCGCTGTCAGCAGCCTTGCATAGCGGCTCGACATCCAGCGAAACATCCTGTCTGACAGGCTGATGGCAGTGTGTTCTCCGGGTTCGCTGTTCGGCGTGCGCGCCCTGTCTTCGGGATCTTGCAGAAAGCGATGGCACAGCGCCGGGGTCAAGGTCAGCGACAGAAACCATGACGTCAGCAGGGTGATGGCGATGACGAGGGACACCGAGCGGGTATATTCCCCGGAGACGTGCTCGGCCAGCATCAGCGGCAGAAAGACCAGGATGGTGGTCAGCGTCGAGGAGAGCAGCGGCAGCGCCAGCTCTCGGCCGGTTTCCTCCAGCGCCTGATCGCGGGTGCGGCCCAGCGACAGTCGGGTCTTGAAGTCTTCGGCGATGACGATGGCGTTATCGACCAGCAGGCCAAGGGCAATCACCAGCGTGGCCAGGCTGGCACGCTGCAGGGTAATTTCCACCAGCCCCATGATACCGAGCGTCACCAGCATCACGGTGGGAATGATCGAGCCGACGATCAGCCCGGTGCGCACGCCGAGAAACAGGATCACCACGCCCAGCACGATGACCAGCGTCTGGATGACGCTGGAGGTGACCCCGTAGACCGCATTGGCCACCTGCTCGGGCTGGAAGGTCATGGTTTCCAGACGATAGCCCGCCGGCAGCGTCTCGCGCACCTCGTCGAGCCTGGCCTGTACGGCATGGCCGTAGTCCAGCACGCTGTGGTCTTCCAGCATCGAGATGGCCAGCACGATGGCCGGGCGCCCGTTGAAGAAGGCACGGCGGCTGGCCGGATCTTCATAGCCGTGTTGGATCTCGCCAATATCGCGCAGGCGCAGGGTGGTTCCCACGGACAGCTCGATCTCCATGTCGCCCAGCGCCTCGATGCTTTGCAGCTCGCCGCTGACCTCGAGCGCCAGGCGCTGCTCGTCGGCCTGCAGCACGCCCGCGGGAGGATAGATGTTGCGCTGCTGGATCTGCTCGCCCAGGCTTGCCGGCGACAGCCCCAGCTCGGCCAGTCGCGACTCGTCGATATCGATGAATACGCGCTGATCTTGCACGCCGACCAGCTCGATGCGCTTGGTGCCCTCAATGGCGTAGAGCAAGGTGCGAATATGCTCGGCCATCTCCAGCTGCTCGGCGTGGCTGAAATCGTCGGCGATGAGCGCGGCAGTCACCACCGCCACATCGCCAAATTCGTTGTCGAAGTGGGGGGCCCGGGTGCCCTCGGGCAGCGACGGCTTGGCCGCCAGGATGCGCTGATTCACATCGTCCCAGATCTGATCGAGATCGAAATAGCGGTCCTGAATTTCTACGTGGATGATCGAGCGGCCGCGCATCGAGGTGGAGCGGATGCGCTTGATTTCGCCGACGAAGCGAATGCTCTCCTCGAGCGGCTTGGTGATATTTTCCTCGACCTGCTCGGCGGGCAGCCCGGGAAACTCGGTGGTGACCACCGCTTCGCGAATGGTGATGGAGGGGTCTTCCCGGGCGGGCAGGGTAAAGTAGCTCCACAGGCCGAAGAGCATGGCCATGGCGGTGGCCAAAAAGAGCACCGGACGATACTGATAGGCGGCTTGACTCAGATTCATGACGGTCTCAGTGGAAGCGCTGCGGCCCGTGGCCGAGCAGGCTGACGAGCTGCCCCGGGCGCACGAACTCGGTACCTCTAGCCACGATGCGCTGACCCGGTAACAGCTCGCCAGTGACCTGAACGTATCTTTCACCCAGCGCCACAACCTCCACCGGCACGGCCTCCAGGGTCATGTTGTCGCGCACTCTCAGCACCTGGCGCCGGTCGCCCTCGCCGTGCACCAGCGCCGTTATCGGCAGCGTGACGCCTGCCGCGCCCTGAGCGGCGGGCAGCGCCAGCTGAATTTCTGCCGTCATCCCCGAGCGTATCTTTTCCGGCGGCGACTCAAGGCGAAGAATCAGCGGATAGTCATTGGAGGAGCGCGGCTGGCTGCCCAGGTGGCGCAGCGTGGCCTCGAACTCGGCGTCGCCCAGAGCGGGAACGGTCACGCTGTGACGCGAGCCCACCGCCAGGGTATCGATCAGCGTCTCCGGTACCGAGCCTTCCACATCAAAGCCCCGGCGATCCGAAATGACCTCCAGTATCGGCTGGTTGGCGCCGACGCGCTCCGACGGTTCAGCCAGCCGCTGGCTCACCGAGCCGTTGAAGGGCGCGGTCAGCGCAGTCAGCTCAAGATCGCGCCGGGCCAGTTGGAGTGCCGCCGTTGCCGACTGCTGGCGCGAGCGGGCGCTGTCCAGGCCGGCGCTGACCGTATCCAGCTGCGACTGGCTGACGTAGCCCTTCTCGGCCAGCTGCACGCGGCGCCGATAGTCACGCTGCTTTTCGTTAAGCGCCGACGCCGCCTCGCGCTGCTCCGCCTCGCGCTGGTCCAGCACCAGCCTGTAGCGCTCCTTATCCAGCTGGGCCAAGGCGTCTCCGGCAGAAAAGCGTTCGCCCACGTCGATCTCCAGTGCCTTGATCTTGCCGGGCACCTCGAAGCTCAGCGTGCTCTTTTCGGCGGCGACCACACGCCCGGAGAGACGCGTCTGCGATGCCGGTGATTGGTCGTTGATCACATAGGTGTCCACCACCTTCGGCGGCGTCGTAGGCGGCGCGGTCTCGGAGGAGCAGCCGCTGATCAGCAGCGCCAGCCCAGCAAGTAGCGCATAGAGAAGCGGCGAACGACACACGGGGCGGCGCGAAAAAGGCATAGATTGACGATCCGGTTGGCGAGGTATTGCACAGATAGCAACGATGCAGGAAGCCTATTGATCAAATGATTAAATTGCAAACCTCAGAGCGTCGGTGTCTGTGTTCGCGAAAAAAAGGAATGACCAACATATTAAACATCGCTTGAGCCACGCCGAGACCGGTGGCAATACTGCCTGATGACTCACGGTTGTTAAAAAGATGGCCTATCCTCGTGAACTGCCGCTGGCGCAAGGTATCAAGCTGGATTGAGGCACATCGACGTGTCCCGGGTGACTGAACTGCTGGCGAGTCATTAGAGGTGAGACACGTCATTACAACGATAATGAGAAGGTATGATGTCACAGGCGAGCCACTTATCCACAGCGCTGGAGCAGCACGTCCTCGATACGATAATTCAGGCCTATGGCATGGAGGGCAGGCTCGAGCGTCTGGACAGCTACGCTGACCAGAACTTTCGCTTGGTTCTTGCAAACGGTACTCGCTATCTTGCCAAGCTCAGTCGGTCGCCTGTCATCGAGGCTGAGGTCGCTCTCATGGTTGCCTTGGAAGACGCTGGGCAGACGGGGTTTGAACTGCCACGCCATCTGCGCACCCGAGACGGCCGCGCCAGCGTATCTCTGACGCTTGATAAAAAAACCTGGCAGCTTCGCTTGCTGAGCTACCTGGACGGGACCCTTTGGGCTGAGAGCATGGCGCCTTCTCACGCGCAGCTGTACACCGCAGGGGATAGACTGGGGCACCTTGATGTCGCGCTGGAAAAACTCGCTCCGGGTGATCTTGGCTGGCCTGAGGGGTATACCCACGATTGGGATCTTACGTCCTACAGGCAGCTGGCCAGGCACGCTGAAGTGGCAAGCCTGAAGCATGAGCTGCGAGAGCAGATGGGGCAGTGCATCGATTTTATCAGCGCACGGGAAGGCCTGCTTTCGAGCCAGTTAATCCATAACGATGCCAATGACTACAATCTGTTTGTGCTATCACCTGCGTCAGAGCTTCCAAGTGGCCTAATCGACTTCGGTGACGCCTGTCAGGGCTTTACCGTGGTCGAGCTTGCCGTGGCAGCGGTATATCTGACCGATCGGGCCGCCGATCGGCTGGAAGCGCTCAAGCAGCTGACATTGGGCTATCACCAGGTCAGACCACTTTCGGTCGTCGAGCTTGAGTGTCTGCCAAGGTTCGTGTTGCTACGTATCCTGATGAGTCGGCTCAACTATCTGCAGGCGCGTATCCAGGGGGACGATGATCCTTATGTCGCCATCTCCCAGGAGCAGATCATGCGCCAGTGGCGAGCTTTTACCACTCTTGGCCTGGAGCTGATCGCGGACGAGCTCATTGCGGCGTGCTATCCCGATAATGGGCACGTCTCATTGGCTGAACGACGAGTGATGCTGATCCAGGAGAGGGTGGTGCGCGTGGAAAACAGTGGGGGTGAGAAAGCGGGGCTGACTGCCCTGAAGTCTGCCGACTCCTTCTCCACGCCGCTGCCTGAAGCAGAGTATCTGGTCTGTGCAGGTGAAAGCTTCACCGCGCAACAAGATCTTGTACTGCACAGTAATGTCAACGTTACGCAGCTTGAGCAGCATGACGACAGCTGTATCGTCGAGCTGCATGCTAGGCAGCTCGGCTATTTGAGCCTGATCGTGCACCGTATTGATCCTGAAGCATCACTGCCCAGGGCTGAATGCGATGCACAAGGCTTTCGGCTTTTCCTCGGTGCTGGAGACAGTATCACCCTGACCTGCCTGTGGGGCAGGGTTGATGCGTGCAGCCTGCGTCAAGAGCGTTGGCTTGATGCACAGGACTGGCGTGCGGTGGCCGCAGTCTATATTGATCCAGCGCTGGTACTTGGCGCCGGCACCGCCTATGGCCGGCGCAACGATGTATCGACACTGATACATGCCCGTCAGCAGCTGCTGTCCCCGACCTTGAGTCATGCCTATCGACATCCACTCAAGATTGTACAAGGCGATATGGCCTACCTTATTGCCGAAGACGGGCGTCGTTACCTCGACATGGTGAACAATGTTTGCCACGTTGGACACGCTAATCCACGCGTTGTGAAAGCCGGTACGCAGCAAATGGCCAAGCTGAATACCAACACACGCTACCTGCACGACACCATCGTTGCCTACTCCGAGCGTCTGCTTGCCACCTTGCCAGCCCGTCTGGAGGTTGTCTTTCTGGTCAACTCCGGTAGTGAAGCCAATGATCTGGCGATGCGCCTTGCACGTCAGTATACCGGGCGTCACGACCTGGCGGTGTTGGATCATGCATACCACGGCCACCTGTCAAGCCTGATCGATATCAGCCCCTATAAACACGACGGCGCCGGTGGTAAAGGCACGCCAGAACACGTGATCAAGCTGCCTTTCCCCGACACCTATCGCGGCCGCTATCGCAGCGACGATGCCGCTGAGCGATATCTGGCAGATGCACTGAAGATGTTAGACGACGCTCGAGAGCAGCCCGCGGCTTTTTATGCCGAGAGCTTCGCCGGGGTCGGCGGCCAGTGGGTCTGGCCTGCTCACTATATTGAAGGGCTAACCCATCACCTCCAAAAGGCGGGCACACTGTACATTGCCGACGAGGTCCAGGTTGGCTTTGGCCGCGCGGGATCAAGCTTCTGGGCCTTTGAGCAGTACGACGTGCAGCCTGACATCGTTACCCTTGGCAAGCCAATTGGTAACGGCCATCCCATTGCCGCAGTAGTAACGACTCGTGCTATTGCCGAAGCTTTCCGCACAGGCATGGAGTATTTCAACACCTTTTCCGGAAACCCCGTGTCTTGCGCTATTGCCATGGCAGTGCTTGATGAGATTCAGTCCAACAGCCTGCAAGAGCATGCACAAAGCCTGGGTGCAGAGCTGAAACAGCGGCTTGAATTATTGGCGAAGCGCTTTGCGAAAGTAGGGCAGGTGCGCGGCAGTGGTCTATTTATCGGCGTTGAGATCATCAAGGGTAAGAATCTTGAGCCTGATAGTCAGACGGCAAAAGACATTTGTCATTACCTGCGACTTAACGGCGTGCTGCTTTCAACCGATGGGCCTGATGACAACGTACTCAAGATCAAGCCTCCTCTAGCAATACAGCACCAGGATGTGGAGATGTTTTTACGACTTCTTGAGGCAAGTTTTGCAATGTACTGCCATTAACTGTGAAGGCAATATAATTATGAAAATAACATCTGCCAACCCCACCGTTTCTGAATCCATGCCGATCACCCAGAAGGGGGCAAGTGCGGAGTCAAAGGCTCTGCTTAAAGCCAGTAATATCGAAAAAGCTTTGGCGATACTCGGGTGCTTAAAGGAGCAGGCGCTCAAGCGCTACGTTTGGCTGTACAATCACCATATCCCGCAGAAG
>DATHXP010000304.1:0-2493 GCA_035459605.1 Halomonas sp.
GTGCTTGAAGCCGCCCCCGGCTTGGCCGCAGCGCTATCGGTGGATTTTCCGGCAGCGGATTTCGACGCATCGCTTGCCGGCTTGTCGCTTGCCGGCTTGCTCTCGGCGTCCGGTACCGAAGCGGCAGCGCTGGACGCCTGAGCGTCGTCCTTGGCGCTGCGCTGGGCCGGCTTGCTGTGCCGACGCGAGCGCCGGGGCTGCGAACCGCCCTTCTTGCCGGCTTCGGTGGTCTGCGCGCTCGACGACGCTGCCGCACCGTCCCCGGCTTCCTTGCGCGGCGTCTGCTTGTCGTCCTGATCGTTGTGCTGCTTGTTCATCTGTCGCTAGCCCTTTTCGAGATCGTCATGATCGATATCGGCCGTCTTCGGGTCCCCGACGCGTGCAACCGCAGCTGCCAGCGCAGCGGGCGTGGCGCCCGACGCCACAACGGGTAAACGAAACCCCAACTCTCCGGCCAGTGTAGCCAACCGGGCACTTGACACGATTAGCGGTTGGTTCAAGGCCGCCGGCGAGCACCATTTTGCCAGATGCCCGAGAATTTCTCCGCTACTCACCACCAGCGCCTGATAGTCGCCTGTGGACAGGCGTTGATGCAATGCCGGCGGCGGCGATATCGGCAAACGTCGATACACCGCCAGACGGGTCATTCGCGCGCCGCGCTCGGTCAGGGTATCCAGCAGCAGCGTCCTGCCGCCTTCGCCCGCCACCAGCAAGGCGCGCTCATTGTCGAGCCGCTGGAGCGAGCCCAGTGTCAGCAGCGCCTCGCTGGTATCCTCACCCGCCCCGGGCGGTGGAATGTGCACGCGCACGCCCAGCAGGCGATGCAGCGTCTCGGCGGTCGCGGCCCCCACCGCATAGTAGTCGATTCCCACCGGCAGCTGCGGCCAGTAGCGATCCAGCGCCTCGGCCAGGCGCTCGGCGGCAAAAGGGCTGACCACCAGCACCCGGCGAAACTGGTCGAAGTCCAGCCACGCGCTGCGCATGGCCGGGGTTTCTTCCAGCGCCTCGAGCCGCAGCATGTCACCCTGCACAACCTCCACGCCAAGCGCCGCGATGGCATCCACCAGCGGCTTGGCCCGGGCGCCGGGGCGACACACCAGTACCGGCTGACCCGCCATCAGCCGGCGCCGTAGACCTCGGCGAGAATTTCCGCGGCCCCCTGATCGAGCAGATCTTCAGCCACGCGCAACCCCAGCGCCTCGGGCTCGTGAATGGAGCCGCGGCCTTCGGCGCGCAGCACCCGGGTGCCGTCCGGCCTGCCGACCAGCGCCCTCAGCCACAGCGTCTGACCGTCATTCTCGAACACCGCGTGGCCGGCAATCGGCACCTGGCACCCGCCTTCCAGCCGGGTGTTCATGGCCCGCTCGGCGCGCACCCGAGTGGCGGTGTCGGGATCGTCCAGCGGCGCCAGCAGGGCAATGAGGTCGGCGTCGTGCATGCGACACTCGATGCCCAGCGCGCCCTGACCGCAGGCGGGCAGGCACACCTCGGGCGGCAGCTCCTGGGCGATGCGGTGGTCGAGCCCCAGGCGCTTGAGGCCGGCGGTGGCCAGCAGAATGGCGTCGTACTCGCCGTCATCCAGCTTGCTCAGGCGCGTCTGGACGTTGCCGCGCAGGTTGAGGATCTCCAGGTCCGGGCGCGCTTCGCGCATCTGCAGGCCGCGGCGCAGGCTGGTGGTGCCGATTCGCCCGCCTTCCGGCAGCTCATCGAGGCTGCGATAGTGGTTGGACACAAACGCATCGGTGGGCTCGGCGCCGGCCAGGATCACCGACAGCCCCAGCCCCTCGGGAAAGTGCATCGGCACGTCCTTCATCGAATGCACGGCCAGGTCGGCACGCCCGTCGAGCATGGCCTCTTCCAGCTCCTTGACGAACAGCCCCTTGCCGCCAATCTTGGCCAGCGGCGTGTCCTGGATCTTGTCGCCGCGCGTGACCATCGGCACCAGCTCCACCTGGAGATCGGGGTATTTCGCCACCAGGCGGTCGCGGATATGTTCGGCCTGCCACATGGCCAGTTGGCTCTTGCGAGTGGCGATACGCAGGGTTTGCATGGCTTGCACGAGACTCTCCCAAAGCCGGTACGCTGTGAATCGGCGCCATTCGCCGACGTCCGGTTGATGTATTGACTGCCCCCATCATAAAGCACCGGGACGAAACAAGAAAAATCGGCGCACGCAGCGCTCTCGAAACGGCCTCTGATTCGGGGCCGAAAACGGGTCGATAAACAGGCACCGATTGCCCTGCCGGCGCGCACCGGTTCCTCGCCAGTCCGCCTGACTCTGGTACACTTCTGGCATATTTCCACAAAATATCCCCACAGGATGCCCGTCCGATGAGCACGAGTCCCTCCAATCCTCCTTCCAACGATCCTTCCGGCCCAGACACCAACCCGTCCTGGGGCGGTCGCTTCAGCGAGCCTACCGATACGTTCGTGGCGCGCTTTACCGCCTCGGTGGATTTCGATCGCAAGCTGGCCCTGCACGATATTCAGGGC
>DATHXP010000305.1:0-3450 GCA_035459605.1 Halomonas sp.
GGCAAACCCTGGTCATCGAGCCGCTGACGCTGGCCAGCCGCGAAGCGAATGCCCGCCTGGAAGGCAATATCACCCTGAGCGGCGACTACCCGCTGGACCTGGCGCTGTCCGGCGAGCTCTATCTTCCCGAGCGTTTTCCCGCGCTGAACGGCGAGCGAGTCGACCTTCGCCTGGGCGGCAATCTGGCCGCGCTGGACGTTCAGCTGGCCCTTGCCGGCCCGGCGCAGGCCCGGCTCGACGCCGAGCTGGACGCCCTGGCGCCGACCCTGCCGTTTCGCGCGCGACTGACCAGCCCGGAGCTTCGGTGGCCGCTGCCCGGCACGGCCGCCGGCGACGTCGAAGCCGCTGAAGCAGCGCTCGACGCTGCGCCCTGGCAGGTGCAGGATCTCGTCCTCGGCGCCGAGGGGTCGCTGCTCGACTATAGCCTTCGGCTGACGCTGGCCGCCCAGGGGCCGTCGCTTCCGCTAACCAATATCGACCTGACCGGCAGCGGCGATCTGCAGCACTTCAGCTGGGCGCCGCTGAGCGTGGCAATAAAAGCCGGCCGCCTGGCGAGCCGGGGGCGCATCGACTGGAGCGAGGCGCTGGACGTCAGCGCCACGCTGGATCTTGAAGACTTCGACCCCTCGGCCTTCGTCGACGATCTGGACGGTCGCCTCAGCGGCCGGGCCGAGCTGAGCTTTCAGCAGAGCGCCGACGGCTGGCGGGTCAGGGTGCCCGGGGTATCGCTGGACGGCTCGCTGATGTCCTACCCGCTGTCGCTGGAGGCAACGCTTGCCGGCGACAGCCGCATGCGCTGGCAGATCGATACCCTGGACTTTTACCAGGGCGAGAATCACCTCAGCGCTGCCGGTCGCGTATCGCCCGAAAAGCTGGACGTCGCCGCCAGCGTCGACATGCCGGCGCTGGATACGCTATACCCCGAGCTGCGCGGCTCGCTGCGCGGCAACGTCGATATTGCCGGCACGCTCGAGGCGCCGCAGCTGGATATCGACCTTGCCGGCAGCGAACTCGGCATGGGCGACAGCCAGCTGGCCACCCTGAGCCTGAAAGGGAAGGTCGCCGGGCTCGAGGATCCCAGCCTGGATATCGCCCTGCTGGTCCGGGACGTGGTCGGCGGCGGGCAGCGCTTGGACGAAGTATCGCTGAATCTCGACGGCAGGCTATCGGATCACCGGCTGGAGGTCGACGTCGATGGGCAGGGCGACGGCCCGCTCTCGCAGCTGGCGCTGGCCCTCGACGGCGGACTGGACAGCCAGCGCGAGCGCTATGCCGGTCGTCTGGAGCGGCTGGATGCGCAAACGCCCTACGGCACCTTTGGCTTGAGCGACGATGCGGTCTTCGCCGCCAATCTGGCCGAAGGCAGCGCGCAGATCGAGCCGTTCTGCATAGAGCGCGACGAGGGCGGAGGCGCGTGCCTGACCGAGCCGCTGCTGGCGTCGGGCGATGAAGGCCGCGCCAGTCTCTCGATTCGCGCGCTGCCCATGGACCTGGTCGACGCTGCCCTGCCTGCGGGCTGGAGCATTTCCGGCACGACCCAGGGCAAGGTGTCTGCCCAGTGGTCCGCTGGCGCCGCCCGCTGGCAGGCTCGAGCGAACCTGGACAGCCGCGCCGAGATCACCGGGGAGGACGCCTACGGCCAGCCCTGGACGGTGCCCGGCACCGAGCTTGCGCTGCAGCTGGAGGCCGATCAGCAGCAGGTGAATGCCACAGCGGCGCTGACGCTTGGCGAGAGCGGCACCCTGCGTCTGGCGCTGGGCATTGCCGATCCGCTGGGCGCCGGCGAGCTGGATGGCACCCTGACCCTGGACGCTATTCGTCTGGCCCCCTATCGCCCCCTGGCCAGCGGCGTGGAAACCCTGAAAGGGCGGCTGGCGGGGGAGGTGCGCATCCGCGGCGATCGCAACGCGCCGGTCATGAGCGGAAATATTTCGCTCGATGCGCTGGAGGCGGCGGGCCAGGATCTTCCGCTGGAGGTGAGAGATGGCCAGCTTGATATCGCCCTGAACGGTGATCGTGCCGATATCCAGGGCTACCTTGCCAGCGAAGAGGGGCGCCTGAATATCAGCGGCGATGCCCGCTGGCCCTCCGCGGACGAGTGGCGGGTCGACCTTGCGCTGGAGGCACGCGATGATCCCCTGCAGGCCGAGCTGGCCGGCTTTGGCCGGCTGCGCCTTGCGCCGGACCTGAGCGTGCGCGCCACCCCCGAGCGGCTAAGGGTGCGCGGCGAGGTGCGTATTCCCTGGTCGCGCCTCGAGATCGGCAAGGTGCCGCCTACGGCGGTATCACCCAGCGCTGATGAGGTGATCATCACCCGGGAAGAAGATCGAGAGGCGCGCTTGCACGAAGCGCTGGCGGCGCGCGGCGAATCGACTGCCAAAGCCATGGAAAAGGTCGGAATGACCACGGATATCCGCATCAGCCTGCTGCTGGGGCCGGACATGCAGCTGTCGGCCTACGGTCTGGAAACCGAGCTGGATGGCAGGCTGGACGTGCGCCAGGAAAGCGGTCCGCTGCAGCTGTTTGGCGAGGTGGAGCTGGAGGATGGCCGCTTCCGTGCCTTCGGCCAGGATCTGATCATTCGTGAAGGGATTCTTTATTTCAGCGGACCGCCGGGCGAGCCGCTGCTGGACTTCGAGGCCATTCGTAACCCGGACAATACCGAAGACGACGTCATTGCCGGGCTCAAGGTCACCGGAACGGCATCCAACCCGAGCCTGGAGATCTTCTCCGAGCCGCCGCTGGATGAAGCCAGTGCGCTGTCCTATGTGCTTAGCGGTCGTGCCCCGGGGGAGAGCGGCGACGCCAGCGGCGCTCTGACCAGCGCGCTGATCGGCGTAACGCTGGGCCAGGCGGGGAGCTCGGTGGGTGCTCTGGGTGAGGCCTTCGGCATTCAGGATCTGACGCTGGACACGGCCGGTAGCGGCGAAGAGAGCCAGGTGGTGGTGAGCGGCGAGCTGAGCGATCGTCTCAGCATCGGCTACGGGGTTGGCGTGTTCTCGCCGATCGCCGAGCTCAGCCTGCGCTACAAGATCTGGCGCAACCTCTATGCGGAAGCGGTGTCAGGCGCCGCCCAGGCGGTGGATCTGATCTACACCTACAGCCTGCCCGGCAAGCCGCCGGAAATCCGCTGAGCGAAGCGGCCGATAGCGCTAAGATGAAGACACACCGGCACGCGAAGAAAGCGAACAGGAGAGCATGGACATGCGCAGACTCAGCGTCGACAGCGCCCTTGAGGGGCGCGACACACCTATTACCATTAGCGGCGTGCATGCGGTGAGCGGGCGCTCCATGCATCCGCCCTGGGCACCCGGGCTGCAGGAGATCGTGCTGGGCCTGGGCTGCTTCTGGGGCGCCGAGCGGCTGTTCTGGCAGCTGCCGGGCGTCGAGGTCACCTCGGTCGGCTACGCCGGCGGCACGACGCCCAACCCCACCTATGAGGAGACTTGC
>DATHXP010000306.1:0-2678 GCA_035459605.1 Halomonas sp.
CTGCCTCAGCGCCATCGAAGAGATCGTGCCGGCCGGCTCCGCCGACGCCAGGGAGGGTGTGCCGGTGGTCAGCGTTCCCGTCTTGTCGAAGATGACAACCTGGGTGGCAGCAGCGGCCTCCAGGGCGGCAGAGTCGCGAAACAGAATGCCCAGCGTCACCAGGCGGGCGTGGCCCAGCACCACCACCAGCGGAATCGCCAGGCTAAGGGCACAGGGACAGGCGATGATCAGCACCGCCAGGCCGTTGACGACGAGCCGGTCGGGTGGCTGGCCCTGTGTGATGCCCAACCCCACGGTCAGAGTCGCGGCCGCGAGGATCAGCGGCAGCAGCCAGCGGGCGAGGCGGTCGGCGAGGTGCTGCAGGGCACTCTTGCGACTGAGCAGAGCGCGAACCGAGCGGGCGATGGCGTCGAGACGGCGCGCGCCGACCCCGGCGGTGACGCATAGCTCCAGCTCGCCGGTGAGCAGCCGGCAACCCGCCTCCAGCCGATCGTTCTGGCCGACGGGACGTGGTGCGGTTTCACCGCTGAGGAACGAAAGATCCATCTCGCCCTCGCCGGTCAGGATGCGCCCATCCAGCGCCAGCTCCTCGCCGGCCTGCAGACGCAGGCGCTCTCCGGCCGTCACCCGTCCGGTCGCCATCGGCCGCCAGGCACCATTCTGCCAGATGCGCACCTCTTCCGGCGTCAAGCTCAGGTAACCACGGATGATCGCCGAGGCGCGCCGACGCACCCCGCTGTCGATCAGGCGTGCCAGCAGCTGGAAGGTGATCAGCATCACCGCGGCATCGAAGTAGACATCCGCAGAGCCGTGCAGCAGGTGCCAGATCGAGACCAGGCTGGCCGCCATCACCGCCGTACCGATCAGGGTGTCGAGACCGGGGACGCCGGCCCGCAGGGTGCGCCAGCCGACGCGATAGAAATGGCTGCCCGAGTAGAGAATCACCGGTGTGGCCAGCACCCCGGCGGCGATGGCTAGCGGCCAGGTTACCTCGGGCTCGACCAGACCCAGCGGCGCCAGATAGATCAGCAGCGACGGCATCATGCTCCACATGCCGAAGAAGATGGCAACCGCCAGCCGCCACTGCAGCGAGCGCCGCAGGGGGTCAACCTCGGCGTCCGCTGCTTCGCTCGTGTCGGGGTCGCGTAGCCGATAGCCGAGTCTGGCCACGACGCGTTGCAGTCGGGAGAAGGAGGTCGAGGATGCCTCCCAGCGCAGCACGGCGGAGTCGGCGGTGAAGTTGACGGCCACCTCGATCACGCCGGGCTGGCGGCGCAGCCGTGCCTCTACGGCGGCCGCGCAGCCGGCGCAGTGCATCCCTTCGACTGCCAGCACGCGCTCGATCACGGAGAGTGATGCGTCTTGCGCCGCGCCAGCTGCCGAGTCAGACATGGCAGGACTCACTCGGGAAGAGAGAAGTGCTCGCCGAGCTCCTCTACGCTCCAGGTGTCGCGATCGGCGTAGCGTTCGCGGTGCTCTCGCACCAGTGCTGGTTCGACGGCGGGGGCGTCGTTGTCCCAGGCGCCGCGAGCGTAGCTCAGCACCGCGGCCAGCTCCTCGGCGGAGAGCGTTACGCCGAAGGCCGGCATACTGCCCTGGTACTCCTCGCCGCCCACCGTGATGGGGCCGCTCAGGCCATCGTTGACGATCGCTACCGGCAGGGCGGGGTCGCTCAGCAGCCAGCGGCTGCCGACCAGCGGGGGAAAGGTGCCGGCCACGCCCTGGCCGGTCGGTTGATGGCAGGCGGCACAGTGGGTGGTAAAGAGCGTCTCGCCGTTCACACCACTACCGGCCGGCTCCTGCACCACGGCAGTGCGGCTGTCACCACCCGTCAGCGGGGCACCGATATGCCAGGCGTAGTAGCCGATACCCCACAGCAGCAGCACGCCGATCCACAGCACTACCAGGCGTGGAACCGGACGCTGGCCCTCGCTAGGTTCAGGATGTTCACGCTGTTGGGCGCGCTTCGGGTCATGGGAACTCATGATCAGCCTTCTCCTTCCTCGTCTGCCGCCTCGGCACGGGGCAGGGTGGCAGCGGGATAGGTGCGGTCGAGTGACAGCAGGTAGGAGGTCAGCTCCAGCGCCTCGCGGGTCGCCACCACGCTGCCCGACTCGGGACCGTAGGGCTCTGGAACATTGACCACATGGTCACCCTCCGCAGGTGTGTCGACCACGCGGAACAGGAAGCGGTAGGCTGGCATGATGCTACCCTCGACCACCGCGCGCGGGTTGTAGAGATGCAGTAGATGCCACTCCACGCTGGGTTGACGCGCCCCGATATTGAGCAGGTCGGGTCCGGTGCGCATGGTGCCCAATAGGTGGGGTTGATCGTAGGCGTAGTCGCCGGGTACCGAGGGGCGCCCCCAGCCGCGTTCGCCGTCGGCGCTGGAGAAGCCGGGGTCGCGCGGCTGCTGGCTGTGGCAGTAGATGCAGCCGTTGGCAATATAGAGATCCCGGCCGCGCTGCTGCGCCGTGGTATAGGGCTCAAGCTGCTCTGGGACGGCTTCGGAAGAGAGCTGAATATAGGGCATGGCTACCAGGGTCAGCGTGGCCAGCAGCAGGATGAGTGCCGCCCCGACCATGATCGCTAAGGCACGCTTCATTGCTGAACCTCCACGCTGCTGCGAGTGCGTTCACCGGCGCGAAACAGCGTCGGCTGCTGGCGCTCCTTGCCGC
>DATHXP010000307.1:0-2932 GCA_035459605.1 Halomonas sp.
CTTGCCGCCGCGGAAGCGATTCCACAGCGGATAGCAGTGGCCAAGCAGCACGCTGACCCCGATCACGCCCAGGCCCCAGGGCGGCAGGCCCAGCATCAGACCCAGCCCCAGCGCGGGCCAGCTCTTGAAAGCGTCGATCAACAGCGTCGCCAGCGCCGCTCGCGCCCCGTGCAGCCGCTGCACGTTGGAAAAGCCGGGGTTGCGGGAGCCGCTCAGCCGCGGGTCGGGTTTCCCGGCCAGGCGGCATACCGTGATGGCGCCCAGCCAGGTGCCGCTCAGATACCCCAGCACCGCCAGCGGCGCTACCCAGTAGAGATAGTGGCCCACGCGCGACCCTCAAGCCATTGTCGGCGCCCAGTGTGCCACCGAGCGCCGGCGGGCGACAGCGGCCCCTGCTTCTCGCCGCCGGCTGACGTACAATTTCATCCTTGGGTTTTGCACTCTGTACCACACAACCTTGCCGGGGATTGCCGAATGGATCAGGTACTGATCGAAGCGCTCGACGTCGACACCGTGATCGGCGTCTACGACTGGGAGCGTCGCATCACGCAGACGCTGTCGCTGGACCTTCGCCTGGCGACGGACATTCGCCCCGCGGCCGAGAGCGACGACCTTGCAGGCGCGCTGGACTATGCCGCCATCAGCCGGCGCATCGCCGGCTTTGCCGGCGCGAGCGACTTCGCCCTGGTGGAGACCTTCGCCGAACGGCTGGCCGCTGTGCTGCGCGAGGAGTTCGCCATTGCCTGGCTGCAGCTGACGGTGCGCAAGCCCGGCGCCGTGCCCAACGCCCGCGCCGTGGGCGTGGTCATCGAGCGCGGCCAGCGCCCGGCGAACGGCTGATGGCGCTGGTCGCGCTGAGCATCGGCAGCAATACCCAGCGCACGCGCCATATCAGCGCCTGCCTGGATGCGCTGCTGGACACTTTCGGCAAGCTGTCCGCCTCGCGGGTCTACGAAAGCAAGCCGGTCGGCTTAAAACGTCATCAGATCAGCGCCAACTTCTACAACCTGGCGGTGGCGCTGGAGTGCGACTGGCCGGTGGAGCGGCTGCAGGCCTACTGCAAGGCGCTGGAGGCCAGGCAGGGCCGCGGCGAGCCGCGCGGGCAGGCGCCGCGCTCGAACGGGGACGCCGCGACGCACCTCGTCCAGCCGCTGGACGTGGACATTCTCAGCGTCGGAGCGCTGACCGGCATCCACGGCGGCGTCGAGCTGCCGCGCCGAGATATGCTGCGCCACGCCTTCGTGCTCAGGCCGCTGGCCGAGCTGCTGCCCGAGCAGCGCCATCCGCTGAGCCAGCGCCGCTATGCCGCGCTGTGGCAGGAGTTCGACGCCGCCTCGCAGCCGCTGTGGCCGGTGGCCTTCGAATGGCGATATGCGCTGCCCTATTTTGCGCAGGCATGAGCTTTCGCAGGCACGACGCCGATAAACGCATCACTTTCTGTCGTCAAGCGCCGCGGCCAGCGCCTCTCGCCTGCGCCGGGCAAGCTCGCGGCCCAGCTCACGGCCCTTGAACCCCTTGCCGACCAGCGCCTTGGCCTGTATCGCGCAGGCCGCCCGCCAGCCCGCTTCGGCGCGTCTTGCCAGCTCGGGGAAGTCCTGCGCCACGATCGCCAGCAGCGGCGGTATCCGCTCGCCGCGCCGCCAGGCGTCGATACCGTCCAGCCAGTCCATCACGGCCTCGGCGGCGTCGGCAGCGTCAGGATCAGTGCGCGCCAGCGCGCGGGTGCGGGCCGTCAGCTCGCCGGCCTGGCGATAGGCGTTGGGCAGCTTCAGCCGCTCCGCCAGGCGGCGCCGCAGCGGCGCATCCAGCGCTTCCACCAGCCGGCCCCAGCGCCACACAGTGACGTCGTCGAGGACCTCGGGCAGCCGGGTCATGCGGTTCAGCGCCGGCGCCAGCGCATGTCCCGCGCGCGAATCCTCCTTCAGCTCGGGCATCAATAGCGCCAGAGCACCGCACTCATCGAGGGTGCAAAAATACGCCGCTGGGCTCGGCTCGCCCAGCGCTTTCTCCGTTTCGGCCCAGACCCGCTCGGGCACCAGATGCGCCAGCTCGCCGCTGGTGGCAAGCTCGGCCATCAGCGCCAGGGTCTCTTCGGCAATCGTAAAGCCCAGCGGCGCGTAGCGGGCCAGAAAGCGCGCCGTGCGCAGCACCCGCAGCGGGTCTTCGACAAAGGCTGCGGACACGTGGCGCAGCCGGCGCGCCCGCAGGTCCGCCTGCCCGCCGAACGGATCCACCAGGCGGCCGTCGGCGGTCTCGGCCATGGCATTGATGGTCAGGTCGCGGCGGGCGAGGTCCTCCTCGAGGGTGACGTCGGGGCTTGCATGAACGCTGAAGCCGGTATAGCCGCGGCCGGACTTGCGCTCGGTGCGCGCCAGGGCAAACTCTTCGTGGGTGTGCGGATGCAGAAATACCGGAAAGTCCCTGCCCACGGCGCGAAAGCCCCGCCGGCGCATGTCGTCCACGGTGGCACCGACCACCACCCAGTCGGTGTCCGTGACCGGCCGGCCGAGCAGCGCATCGCGCACCGCACCACCGACGCGATAGACCTCAAGCCCGGCGCACGGATCGTCGCTGAACGCCATCAGCTCACCTCGTCAATCATCAGCGCGAGGCAGCGCTGCGCCGGGCGCTGCCGGCGGGCACGCTGATGCGCTCGCCGCTATCGAGATTCAGGGCGGTCAGGCTGCCGCCCCACACGCAGCCGGTGTCCAGCGCTTCGGCGCGCACCCGGCTGTGCGGCGTGGTGCCGGAAAGCGCCGCCCAGTGGCCGAACAGAATTCTGAGATCGTCGCGGCGCGGGTACTGAAACCAGGGGTGAAAGCCGGCGGGCGCGCTGTCCAGCCCCTGCTTGGCGGCAAAGTCCAGCCGCCCCTGGGCATCGATAAAGCGCATGCGGGTGAAGGCGTTGACGATCATCCGCAGGCGTTCGGTG
>DATHXP010000308.1:0-7362 GCA_035459605.1 Halomonas sp.
ACCCAAGCAACGACAACGAGAGGACCCACGATGACCGAGATGAGCATGGCACTGAACGAGCTGCTTGAGAAGTCCTGCGCGGCCCCAGCTGGCCGCAGGCCAGCGGCTTGCCGGGCTTCAAGGCCAGCCGCCAGAAAGCCACTCGCCCCTCGGCGCGCAGCGCACGCTGGGTCATGTCGGCCTCGCCGGCGGAGACGCCGGCGCTGGTGATGACCAGGTCGGCCTGCTCGGCGGCCCGCTGCAGCGCATCGCTGATGGTCTGCTGGCAGTCCGGCAGGATGCCGAGATCCAGCACCTCGCCGCCGTGGTCGCGCACCAGCGCCATCAGCGCGTAGCGGTTGGCGTCATAGATGCCGGACTCGCCCAGCGGCTGGCCGGGGGCGGTGACCTCGTCGCCGGTGGAGAACACGGCCACCCTGGGGCGGCGGTGAACCGCGACGCTGCTCAGTCCCAGCGAGGCCAGCAGGCCGAGATGGGCCGCATCGAGACGCGTGCCGGCGGGCAGCACGCTTGCGCCCCGGGCGATATCCTCGCCCGCCTGGCGCACGTTCTGGCCCTTGCGCACGCCTTCCGGCTGCACAACGCGTACCCGCTCGCCCTGCCACTCCAGGCGCTCCTGCATGATCACGGTGTCGACGCCGGGCGGCAGCGGCGCGCCGGTGGTAATCATCACGCACTCGCCGGGGCCGGGCGCGGGCCGTATTGCCTGACCGGCCAGCTGCTTGCCGACGCAGCGCCAGCCGCCGCTGATGGCCTCTGGCTGTGCCTCCGGCCAGGCCAGGGCGATGCCGTCCATGGCCGCGTTGGTGTGCCGGGGCACCGCCATGGGCGATACCAGCGGCGCCGCCAGCACGCGGCCCTGCAGCGCCTCCAGCGCCACCGTCTCGGCGTCCAGCGGTCCGTCTATCAGCGCCAGCAGCCGCTCGCGCGCCTCCGCCGGCGCCAGCAGGCCGTCGGCCTCGGCACAGCAGGAGTGGCCGGTGTCGTGTGGGCTCGGGCGGCTCATGATCTTGCTCCCAGACGTGCCGCCGGCCAGCGGGCCGGCCAGGCCGCCACCCAGTCGCCAAGCGCCTCGAGGTCGTTGAGATCGAGGCGCTCCACGCCTTCGGGCAGCGCCAGGTCGACATCGCTTGCCACGGCGACCACCCAGGGGTCTTCGTGGACCCGCAGCGGCTTGCCAAGCGCCGGGCGATGCAGCTCCAGCTTGGGCAGCGGCCAGCTCTTGAAGCCTTCCACCAGCACCAGATCGGGCCGCTGCGCGCTGACCATGTCAACCAGCTCCGACAGCTCGGCCTCTTCGCGCCGCGGGGTCTCGATCAGCATGGCGATACGCGCGCTGGAGGCGATCAGCATGGGCGCGGCACCGGCCTGGCGCAGGCGATAGCTGTCCTTGCCGGGGGTGTCAATTTCAAAATCGTGATGGGCATGCTTGATCACCGCCACCTTCAGGCCGCGCTCGCCGAGCCGCGGAAGCAGCTGTTCCAGCAGGGTGGTCTTGCCGGTGCCGCTCCAGGCGGCGATGCCGAGCAGCGGCGGCGTTTCGGGCCAGTTCGGCGTGTCTGGCAGTGCCGTCGGGGATGTGGCTTGGCTCATCGCGTCGGGAGTACTCCTTGAATCAGCTTGCCTCGGTCAGATGCGCCGCGATTCGGCGGCGGTCCTGCTCGGTATTGAGGTTGGCGAACGCCTCGGGGCAGTCGGAGAAATCGACGGCGACCCAGCGCTGGCGGCGATACCAGTCGCGCACCTTGTGCTCGCCCGCCGCCAGGTAGCGGGCCAGGTCGGCCGCCAGGCCGGTGCGCAGCAGCGCAATGACCGGGTGCAGTCGTTCGCCGTCGTGGGCCACGGCGATATCGGCATCGACGATGCCGCGCACCAGCCGCGGCACCAGCGAAGGCGGCAGCAAGGGGGCATCGCAGGGCACGACCACCAGCCAGGGCGTGGCGGCCGCTTCGAGACCGGCCAGCAGGCCGGCCAGCGGGCCAGGATAGCCGGAGTCCGCATCGCGCACGACCCTGACGCCCAGCGCCCGATAGTCGTCCAGATTGCGGTTGGCGCTGATCAGCACCTCGGCCACGTGATCCGTGAGGGGCGCCATGGCGTAACTGACCAGCGGCGCGTCGTGCAGCGTCACCAGCCCCTTGTCGCGCCCGCCGAGTCGATGGCCGCGACCGCCGGCCAAAACCAGGCCCGTCAGCTCCTGTGGCGCCATCTTGAGCCTGCGCCCGAGCGCTTATCCTGCGGCTTGTGCATGCCCTTGCCCACCTCTATTGCCCGCCTCTTTTCAGAGCGTTGTATTCTGAAAGATATAATGCCTTAAAGACGTTCCGGTTGCCATGCCGCCGGCAACAAGCGGTTATCCTCGACGGCCGCAGGCGGTATGATGTGTAAATTATTCTCTACGGACAGGGTCATGAGCGACGGATTCAATGTCGGCACCCAGCTGCGCCTGCTGCGCCAGGAACGCGGCATGTCACAGCGCGAACTGGCCAAGCGCGCCGGCGTGACCAACAGCAGCATTTCGCTGATCGAGCAGAACAGCGTCAGCCCGTCGGTAAGCTCGCTGAAGAAGATACTCGATGCGCTATCGGTATCGATCAGCGCCTTCTTCGCCGCCGACGAACCCAGCCACCCGAGCCCCTTCTATCGCGCCAGCCAGCTGATCGAGATTGGCGATGGCAAGCTCTCCTGGCGGCTGGTGGCCGCGGGTCGGCCAGACCGGCGCATGTCGGTGCTGCACGAACGCTATCCGCCCGGCGCCGACAGCGGCGCCGAGATGCTCGAGCACGAAGGGGAGGAAGGCGGCGTGGTGGTGGCCGGCCAGATCGAGATCACCGTCAACGGGGAAGTGGCGTTGCTCTCCGCCGGCGACGCCTACTACTTCGACTCGCGCCTGCCCCACCGCTTTCGCAACCTCGGCGAGGTGGAGGCCGTGATCGTCAGCGCCAACACGCCGCCGTCGTTCTCCGACGGCGGCGAAGGGCTGCATCACGGGCAGGAGCCTGGCGACAGGTCGTAAGCACCTTCGGGAGACCTGCGGCCTCCATCGCCCAGCAAGCTGGCCTCCTACGAAAACCCGACCCGTGCCATCCGATCCTGTAGATACTCTGTTCTCGATCAAGCTTTTACGAGATGTTTTTCGCTAAAAAGCTTGGTCGTATCAAACGTTTCTCCACTGCGCATGCATGCCCAGAGACCTGTCAGGTATTTTCGCATCACTGCACAAATAGCCTGCAATTTTCGTTTGCCACGCCCCACCAGGTTTTCATAAAAAGCCTTCACGTAAGGGTCACAGCGTATCGCTGCCATGGCTGGCATGAACATGGCCGAGCGTAGATAGGCGTTACCGCACTTGCTCAGGCGCCCTGGTTTATCGATGCTCGTGCCGGACTGAGTTAATCGGACATCTAACCCCGCATGCCGGCTAACCTGTGATGATTTGAGCGTGGCAGGCAGTGTCGTGAGTTCCGCCAACACGGCGAAGGTGGATATATCGCCCATGCCCGGCGCAGCTATCATGTGTTTGAATTGCGCGCTCAAGGCCGGGCTGTTGGCGATCAGCTCGCGTCCAACCTGCCTGAACTTCTCGATACGTGTGTTGAGCATCGCGATCGCTTCTTCCTCGTCCTGGATCAGCATCGCCGGCGTGGTGTCCGTCGCTTTCAGGGCGTGCAGCTCGTTTTTGGCTCGGGTGCGTTGACGCGTCAGGCGATTGATATGTCGCCCGATAGCGCGTAACTCCAGCTGTACAGCGCTGGGCGGGGTCCATAGGCAGGGCGTCATGCGTTCGCCATACTCCGCCAGTAGCTGGGCATCGATGGTGTCTGTTTTACTGTGCTGCAGCATGAGTTTCGCGAAGTTGTGCGAGCGTTTGGGATTGATCACCGACACGGGCAAGCCGGCGGCAGCAAGCTCAATGGCCAGGTCCAGATAATAGATTCCAGTGGCTTCCATGACGACCGTATGGGGATTGAGCGCAAGAAGCTTCTTGACGGCGGCCTTACGCCCTTTGGCTGTCTGAACGATATTCCCTGTGCCAGCTGCGCGACCATCTCGCCGCCAGGCCATGGCAGTGTTGCGAGACCCCACATCCAAGCCAACATGAACAGTCATTCTTTCAACTCCAAGGCAATTGGGTGAGAATGGTTCCCGGCTCCCCGACCTCGCACTTCATGCCGCTACAACCTTGTAATGCGAAGTCCGATTTATCGGCTTCTCGATACTCTTCGTGGTGGGCAATGAGGCGGGGGGCCTCTCTACAAACAAAGGTCAGGAGCAATGCCTGCCTTCAGGAGGGATCGGCCTCCCCGGAAACACTTTCCTATGTAACACCATCTACGAGCTTAACGTCTCTCGTTGGGTGTGGGCCTAACATACAAGGAGGGATGCTTTGCATCGCGACGGCGCCGCCAGGCGCCCGGGGAACGCCGTGATATCGATGCCGCCTTCGGGAGGCCTGCGGCCTCCATCGCCCAGCAAGCTGGCTTCCCACAAAAACCCGAACCGAGCCTAGGGCTAGTCCTCGTCGGCGCGGGGCAGTACGAAGTTGAGCACGATGCCGACCACGGCGGCGAGGCCGACGCCTTGCAGGATGAACTGGCCGCCGCCGATCTGCATGCCGCCGATGCCAAACACCAGAATCAACGACACCACCACCAGGTTGCGCGGTGCGGTCAGCGGCTTGCCGGCGCGCACCAGGGTGTTCATGCCGACCACGGCGATGGAGCCGAACAGCAGCGTCATGATGCCGCCCATCACCGGCCCGGGGATGGTCTGCAGCAGGCTGCCGAGCTTGCCGATGAAGGACGCCAGAATGGCGACGATGGCGGCGGTCACCATGATCCAGGGGTTGAAGGCGCGGGTCAGGGTCACCGCCCCGGTGACCTCGGAATAGGTGGTGTTGGGCGGGCCGCCAAACAGCGAAGCCGTGCAGGTGGCCAGGCCGTCGCCCAGCAGGGTGCGGTGCAGGCCGGGCTTTTCCAGGTAGTTCTGCCGGGTGACCGAGCCGATCGCCACCATGTCGCCGATGTGCTCGACCGCCGGCGCAATCGCCACCGGAATCATGAACAGCACCGCGGCCCAGTGAAAGCTCGGCGCGACGAAGTTCGGCAGTGCCAGCCAGGCCGCCTCGCGAATCGGCGCGTAGTCCACCACGCCCATCAGCATGGCCAGCGCGTAGCCGGTGACGATGCCGCCCATGATCGGCACCAGCCGCAGCAGGCCGCGGCCAAACACCGCCAGCACCAGCGTCACCAGCAGGCTGACCATGGACAGCGCCAGCGCCTGACCGGAGGCGATGCTGTCGCTGGTCTCGCCCAGCGCCATGCTCACCGCGGTGGGCGCCAGCGCCAGGCCGATCACCATGATCACCGGCCCCACCACCACCGGCGGCAGCAGACGATGCAGCAGGACGGTGCCGCGCAGGCGTATCAGCTGGGAGAGCAGCACATAGACCAGCCCCGCTGCCATCAGCCCGCCCAGGGTGGCGGGAATGCCGAAGCTGGTCACCGAGCTCTGGATGGGGGCGATGAAGGCAAAGGATGAGGCCAGAAAGACCGGCACGCTGACCCGGGTCACGGCGTGGAACACCAGGGTGCCGAAACCGGCGGTGAACAGCGCCACGTTGGGGTCGAGGCCGGTCAGCAGCGGCACCAGCACCAGGGCGCCGAAGGCCACGAATAGCATCTGGGCGCCGGTCAGCAGGGTGCGCAGCGGGGAGTCGGCGGATGCGCGCAGGGCGGCCGTGGTGTCGCTCATCGATCAGCTCTCTTCATGGATTCAGTGGTTGGATGGCGCGTCTCAGCGGGTGCCGAAGATCTTGTCGCCGGCATCCCCCAGCCCCGGGACGATGTAGCCGTTCTCGTCGAGGCGCTCGTCTATTGCGGCGGTATAGATCTCGATATCGGGATAGTGCTTTTGCACCAGGGCGATGCCCTCGGGTGCCGCCACCAGCACGATCACCTTCATTTGGGTGCAGCCGTTGTCGCGCAGCATGTTCAGCGTGGCCACCATGGTGCCGCCGGTGGCAAGCATGGGGTCGATGACGATGGCCAGGCGTTCGGCCAGATCGCCGGCAAACTTGGAGAAGTACGGCACCGGCTGCAGGGTCTGCTCGTCGCGGTACAGGCCGACCACGCTGATGCGCGCGCTGGGGATCAGGTCGGTGACGCCGTCGAGCATGCCGATCCCGGCACGCAGGATGGGCACGATGGTGGCCTTCTTGCCCTTGAGCTGCTTGACGCGAATGGGCTCGCCGCTCCAGCCGGAAATGTGCCGGTCTTCCAGCTGCATGTCGCTGGTGGCTTCATAGGTCAAGAGCTTGGCCACTTCACCGGCCAGCTCGCGAAACGTCTTGGTGCTGATACCGGCCTTGCGCATCAGCCCCAGCTTGTGCTGCACCAGCGGATGTTGAATGGCGTGTACGCCCATGGGAGAACCTCGCGGCGGGATGAGGGTATGCAATGAATGCAGGAAATTGCCGCGGGCGCCGTCCAGCGCGTGCCACCCGCAGCTGGCGCGCCATTTTAACCGCATCTACCGTTGAGGTGTACCGGCCTGCCCGCGGATGGCTTGCTGCGGGGCTCAGGGCGTTTCGGGCAGCTGCCAGTCAATCGGCGTGCGCCCGCGCTGCTCGAGAAAGGCGTTGGCCCGGGAGAAGTGATGATTGCCGAAAAAGCCGCGATGGGCAGACAGCGGCGAGGGGTGCGGTGATTCCAGCACCAGGTGGCGCGACGTATCGACCAGCGCCTTCTTCTTGCGCGCGGGGCTGCCCCACAGCAGGAACACCGACGGCTCGGCCTTTGCGCTGACCGCGGCGATGGCGTGATCGGTGAAGGTTTCCCAGCCGCGCCCCCGATGCGACGCCGCCCGGCCCTGCTCCACCGTCAGCGAGGTGTTGAGCAGCAGCACGCCCTGGCGCGCCCAGCTTTCCAGACAGCCGTGGGCCACCGGGCGAACGCCGAGATCGTCGGCCAACTCCTTGTAGATATTGACCAGCGACGGCGGCACGCGCTGCCCGGGGCGCACGGAAAAGCACAGCCCGTGGGCCTGATTGGGTCCGTGATAGGGGTCCTGACCCAGGATCACCACCTTGACCTCCTCCAGCGGGGTCAGCTCGAAGGCGCGGAACCAGTCGCTGGAGTGCGGGTAGATGACCTTGCGGGCGGCCTTCTCGGCGGCCAGGAACTCGCGCAGGTCGCGCATGTACGGCGCCTGCAGTTCGGTGCCAAGATGCGCCTGCCAGCTGTCGGGGAGCGGATGAGCCATGGCTTAGCGCTTGACCTGGTCGACCAGCGGTTCAACGTAGGCCACGCCCATGTCCCAGGGGAAGCGAATCCAGCAGTCCTGGGCGACCTCGGTCAGGTA
>DATHXP010000309.1:0-2966 GCA_035459605.1 Halomonas sp.
AAATGGAGGCGGCCCCGACAGCCACATCCCGGCACACGCGTCCATCACTACCGTTGCTCCCTTCCGGGCCTGGCGGGGTTTGCGATTTAGCGTTGCGGGAGGACCGACGGGGCCACCACAGCACGACGCTCTAAGCGTCTCGCTCATGGCAAATCAATCATTTGCCGAGCGGGGCGTACTATATCAGGGCACAGGCGCAGGAACAAGGAAAGCCGTCACCGCGCTGCGTTAGCTGCGCTGTGCGTGTTAGCTTTCCCTTCCTCGTGTACGCTAAAAAAGAGGCTCAGCCAATGCCGCATTGCCTTAGCGCTGCTTGCGCCAGGCTGATTATTCATCTCTGCTACCGGGGGACAAACCATGAAGAAGGATCCGAACAAGGGCTACATCGCCCTGCTGGGCTGGAGCCTGAACGCCGTCGAGGCCGCGGAAGACTTTGATCGGCGCTATGTCGTCGTCGCGCCGCCCTGGGCAGAGGAGTACTGCCAGGAGCACGATATCCCCTATGTGCCCTGGGACTTCGAGCGGCTTAACGACCGCTCCATGGAAATTGCCGAGACGCTCAAGTCGATGAACGTGGACGTGGCCATTCCGCTGTTCGAGGAAACCGTGGAGTGGGCCGGTGCAATCAACTCGGTGCTGCTCGACAACCCGCGCCTGTACGGCCAGTCGCTGCTGTTGCGCGACAAGGCGCTGATGAAGCGGCGTGCGCAGCTGGGCGGAATTCGGGTGGGTATTTTCGAAGAAGCCCACGACAAGGAGGACGTGGTGCGCTTTCTCAAGCGCGTCAATCAGACGCTGCTCAAGCTCGACGGCGACCCCAACGACCCCATTCACCTCAAGGCCTTCGACAAGGCCGGCTGCCTGGGCCACCGGGTAATTCGCACCCCCGACGAGGTCGATACCATCCCCGAGGAGGAGTTCCCGGTGCTGATGGAGTCGCACCTGGACGGCTGGGAGTTCGCCGTGGAGGCCTGGATCCACGACGGCAAGATCGCCTTCCTCAATATCTCCGAATACGTGACGCTGGGATACTCGGTGTTCGTGCCGGCCTCGCCGGAGCTCGAGAAGCATCGCCCCCTGATCACGGCTCAAATAGAGAAGCTGATCAGAACCTTCGACATCGAGTTCGGCCTGATTCATCCCGAGTACTTCGTCACCAGCGACAACGAGATGTACTTTGGCGAGGTCGCCTATCGTCCGCCCGGCTTCAAGGTGTTCGAGCTGCTCGAGCGGGTGTATGGCTTCAATGCCTATCAGGCCAGCATGCTGGTCTTTGACCCCAAGACCAGCGCCGATGAGGTTAAGGCCTTCTTCCCCAGAGAGGTGGTCGATGCCAACGGCTATGCCGGCTGCTTCGGCGTCTATCCGCGCCGCCGCGTGGTCAGCCGCCTGGAGATTCCCGAGGAGGTCGAGGATCACCCCTACTTCGAATCCCACGAGCTGACGCCGCCCATCGAAGAGACCGTCACCAAGCGTACCGCCTTCGGCACCCACTGGGGGCTGGTGTACTTCAAGGGCGAGGATCCACACACCCTGCGCGACCTGCTCAAGCATCAGGAAGAGCTGGATTACTACGTGTAGGCTTGATTTTCTGATCTGGTCGAGGCGTCATGGGGCCTTACAGCCTGATGACAAGGAACTGGCGTGACAACGCAACGCGACACTCAAGGCGGCAGCGAGCTGGCAGCCGAGAACGACAGGCTTAACGACCTGCTCGGCAAGCTGGATGAAGCCACAGTGCTGCTCGAAGAGGCACGCGACTTCGCCAAACCGGGCAAGCTCGGTCGGGTGCTGGATACGGCCCGCCGCGTCATGCTGCAGCCCGCTGGCTGCGCTGCGATCGAGCGGCGCGCCCAGCGCCTGGAGGATGCCGGGGTATTCCTCGGCTCCGACTGGGAAACACCGCAGTTTCTGTTACCTTCGCTGACCACCAGCGCGCTACAGAGCCGCGACCCCAACAGCGTGGTTATCGAAGCCCTTAGCGAGCTGCGCCTGCTGGCCGTCGCCAAGGGCAGCTATCACCACGCCCAGGTCTCCGCCGAACAGGCGCACCACTACCTGACCCAGACCATGGCCATCAATCTGTGGCTGCTGTTCGGTGCGCCCAGCGAAGCCGAGCGCGAGGCCCAGGGCCGTCTGGCCCAGCTGCCGCGCAACCTGTTTCACCACCTGGCCGAACGCATCGGCTATGAGCACGTCATTGACCAGCTGATCGACGAAATCTGGCGAATTCTGGAGCAGCGCCCGATCCAAGTCGAGCCGGTCAAGCAGATGATCACCCAGATTGCCCTGTGTCAGGCCAACCCTGACATCGAGCTTGGCGCCAGCGGCAAGGGGGCAGATCGCCTGATCAGCTCGCTGTTCGGCCCCACCCGTGCCAGTCGCGAAGACCCGGGGCTCGACGTCTACCGGGAGCGCCTGGCGAGCATGGATTCGAGCACGCTGCAAAATGAAGCCACCGGCTTCGCCCGCGCCATGCACGACACCGGCCTGGTCTCGGCCTACCATCCGGTGCTGCTGCGTCACCTGCTTGATGATAGCGACCACCTGGTCGCCGAAGCGCTGGGGCTCTCCTCCACCGGACGCGACTGCCTGCTGTGCTACCGCGAGCTGGTCTACGCACTGATCCGCAGCGCCGTCCATCCCGCCACCCCCCAGGCCGTCTATGGGCTGGCGCTGACCCTCGAGCGCGCTATGCTCTACCAGCCACCGGTGGCGCCGGCGCTGTGGCGCCAGCTGCGGCTGACGCTGTCGGACTGGTCTCAGGCCCGCCTCAACCTGGCGTTCGGCGAGGCCGTGTCACCCAAGGCGCGGCTCCTCGGGGGAGTGCTGTGCATGCTGGGGCAGCCGCTGGGCGTGGGCCAGGGCAACAACCCTACCTGCCAGTCGGCCCGAGCGCTCTCCATGTGGGCCTACAACGACCCCGACTACCTGCTGCAGATGGTGACCTGGGCGGCGCGCGATGA
>DATHXP010000310.1:0-10150 GCA_035459605.1 Halomonas sp.
GCTGTTCGGGCAAATCGTCGTGCTGGCGCTGATCCAGATCGGCGGCCTGGGCTTCATGACCTGCGCCGCCATGATGATGGTCGTGCTCGGCGTGCGGCTGCCGCTGCATCACAAGCGGCTGATCAGCGAAAGCCTCGACCATACCTCCTTCAACGACCTGAACCACATGGTGCGGCTGGTGGTCACCTTCGCTCTCATCATGGAGCTCGCCGGCACCCTGCTGCTGGCCATTGCCTGGGTGCCCGACCACGGCCTGGCAAAGGGGCTGTGGATCAGCGCCTTCCACGCCATCTCAGCCTTCAACAACGCCGGCTTCTCCACCTGGCCCGACAGCCTGATGCGGGAGGTCGCCAGCCCGCTGATCAACGCCGTGATCAGCGGGCTGTTCATCATTGGCGGGCTCGGCTTCGTGGTCGTTGCCGAGCTGATCAACCGGCGCTCAAGGGCGCGCCTGTCGCTGCACTCGCGCATCGTGCTTCACGCCACGCTGTGGCTAACCTTGATTGCCATGGCCTGGGTGCTGCTGCTGGAGTGGCACAATCCGGCTACCCTGGGCGGGCTGCAGGGCCTCGCGGCCAAGCTGCAGGCCGCCTGGTTTCAGGCGGTCACGCCGCGCACGGCGGGCTTCAACACCCTCGATACCGGCGAGCTGTCCACGCCCACCGCGCTGCTCACCATGCTGTGGATGTTTATCGGCGCCGGCCCCGGCTCCACCGCCAGCGGCATCAAGGTCACCACCCTGGTGGTCCTGCTGCTGGCGGCGCGCGCCTTTCTGCGCGGCCAGGCGCAGCCGGCAGCCTTCGGACGCTCGCTGCCCGACATGACGGTGATGGGTGCGGTGGCCGTGGCCCTGGCCGGCATCCTGCTGATCTTCGGCTGCCAGCTGGTGCTGACCATCACCGAGCCGGAGCAGAGCTTTCTCGATCTCGCCTTCGAGGCGGTGTCGGCCTTCGGCACCGTGGGGCTGTCGCGCGGCGTCACCGGCGAGCTGTCGGTCCCCGGCCAGCTGGCCCTGGTGGCCACCATGCTGCTGGGCCGAGTCGGCCCCATCTCGCTGGGCTACCTGATCGCCAAGCGCAAGGCAAGAGGGCTGCGCTACGCCGAAGGCAAGGTGCACATCGGCTGACTCACGCCTTGCCAGGCGCTTTCTCACCGCTGGCAGACAGCAGGCGCCGCGGGCCTTGAACGCTCCCCGCTTCTTGGCGATTAGCTGTTTTCTTCAAGCAGCGTCTCAGGCACCCACAGCCGCCCTTCGCGCTGCCAGTGGCGGGTCAATATCGGCACCCCCTGACCCGCCGGCAGGGAAATGCGTGTGACGTCGGGCTGGGCCAGCAGATACGCCTGGGGGTCGACCAGCACACGGGGCGCGTCGCCCGGCACCAGATCCACCAGCGCAGCGGCCGGCATCACGGCAAGCGAGGTGCCCACCACCAGCAGCAGGTCGGCGCTGGCGACGATCTCGCTGGCCTCGGCATACCTCGGCACCGCCTCACCGAACCACACCACGTCGGGGCGCAGCTGGCTGCCCTTGTCGCAGACGTCGCCCAGGCGAATACCGCCCCTGGGCAGCGGATAGAGCATGCGTGCATCGACGCTGGAGCGCGCCTTGAGCACCTCGCCGTGCAGGTGAAGCACGTCGCTGGAGCCGGCCCGCTCGTGCAGGTCGTCGATATTCTGGGTGATCACGCTGACCCGAAAGCCCTTCTTCTCGAGCGCCGCCAGCGCCTTGTGCGCCGCATTGGGGCGGGCGCGCCGCACCTGGTCGCGGCGCATGTCGTAAAACTTCAGCACTTTCTCCGGGTCGCGCTCCCAGGCGTCGGGGGTCGCGACATCCTCGATGCGATAGTCGGCCCACAGGCCGTCAGCGTCGCGAAAGGTCTGAATGCCGCTCTCGGCACTGATGCCGGCACCGGTGAACACCACCAGGTGCGGTCGCTGTGCATCGCTCATGTCCGCTCCTGCTGCATTGCTTGACTCAATGAACCAGCCCATTGTCGATATCGGCCTCAAAACGCTGCTTGTTGCGATAGGGGTAGACGTCGATGACCCGGCCTTCATTGATGGCCTGCTGCAGCCCCTTCCAGTAGTCCGCATCGAAGATTTCCGGGTGCATCTCATAGAACATCTTGCGCAGCCGCACGTCGGCAAACAGGAAGGGGCCGAACTCCTCGGGGAAGACATCGTGCGGGCCCACCGAGTACCAGGGCTCGTCGGCCAGCTCCTGTTCAGGATACATCGGCTCGGGAATATGACGGAAGTTGCACTCGGTGAGGTAGCAGATCTCGTCGTAGTCGTAGAAGATTACCCGGCCATGGCGGGTCACGCCAAAGTTCTTGAGCAGCATGTCGCCGGGGAAGATGTTGGCCGCCGCCATCTGCTTGATGGCGTTGCCGTAGTCCCTGAGCACCGCGCGGGTCTCTTCGGGCTCGCACTCTTCGATATACAGATTCAGCGGCGTCATCATGCGCTCGGTATAGCAGTGCTTGATCAGCACCTTGTCACCGCGCAGCTTGACGGTGGAAGGCGCCACCTCCAGCAGGTGCTCCAGACACTCCGGATCGAAATGGTCCTTGCGGGTAATGAAGTTGGAAAAGTCCTCGGTATCGGCCATTCGCCCCACCCGGTCGTGGCGCTTGACCAGCCGGTACTTCTCGCGCACGTTTTCGCGGCTCATCTTCTTGGTGGGGTCGAAGCGATCCTTGATGATCTTGAACACGGTGCGATGCGACGGCAGCACAAACACCGCCATCACCATGCCGCGCACCCCCGGGGCGATGATAAAACGATCCTCGCGCTTGGCCACCTGGCGATTCAGGGCGCGGAAGAACTCGGTCTTGCCGTGCTTGAAAAAGCCGATGGAGGCGTACAGCTCGCCCTCGGGCTTGTCGGGCATCAGCTCCTGCAGATAGGCCACGAACTCGCTGGGCACCACGACCTTGACCTGGAAATAGGCGCGGGTGAAGGAGAAGATGATCGATACCTCGTCGGGCTCGACCAGCAGGGTGTCCAGAAACAGCCCCCGGCCCTCCTCATGCAGGATCGGCAGCACCAGCGGCACCTGTTCGCCGCCGCCGCGAATCCGACCGACCAGATAAGCCCCCTTGTTGCGGTAGAAGACGCTCTCGATCAGCTCGATCTCGGCGTCATCGGCTTCAAGAAGCGCCGCTGACAGCAGGCGCTTGAGCGACGCTTCGCCCAGCGCCACGTCGCGCGCCAGATCGATAAAATCCATCCCTAGGCCCGCCCCATCCAGCGCCCAGCAAAGCGCCTGGCTCCAGTCGCCGTCGACGCGCCGGGCGCGGCACAGCTCGACGTCGGAGCGGTGGGCCGCCGATTCCCGGGAGCTGTAGACAAACATCCAGTCGTTGTGGATGTGGCGATGGTGGAAAAGCGAGCAGAACAGCGAGTTGAAGTAGGTCTCGGCCAGCTCGTAGTCGAGCCGCTGGCTGATCATCTTGGTATAGTGGCCGCGAGCTTCCCCCCAGCGCTCGCAGTGAGTCAGTTCGTCTTCGTCCAGCGTACGCGTCAGCCGCAGGCGAGTGGCCTTGACTTTCTCATCATACAGATCGATCCGCTCGGCCGACGCTACCTGCGCTTCGCGCCAGGCCGCCTGGGTAAAGCGCCGACTGGCATCGTCGGTAATTTCCTTGAAGCGCGCGCGATACTCGTCGAAACCGCGCAGTATGGTCGCGGCGAGGCGATAGGCGGGGGAATGTTTCATGACGGCCTCCAGTCGTTAACTCCTAGCATCGCCAATTTTTGGCGCCGGGGCGAGCCGACCATGGTCGGGAGCGCGCCGAAAAAGCCCGGGAAGCGGCCGCTTATCCGGCGTAGCGGATGACAGCGCCCTACTTGCGCCAGAACATGGGGGTCAGCAGCACCAGCACGGTCAGGATTTCCAGGCGCCCCATCAGCATCCCCAGACACAGCAGCCATTTGGCGGCAGCGGGCAGGCTGGCGAAGTTGCCGGCGGGACCGATGATGTCACCCAGCCCCGGGCCCACGTTGGTGACGGCCGTGGCCGCGCCGCTCAGGGCGGTCACCAGGTCCAGCCCCAACAGGGCAAGCGCCAGCGCCAGTCCGGCGATGGTCAGGAAGAAGAAGAACGAGAAGGCGACGACGCCGCGGCTGATCTCGTCGGAGAGCGGAAACCCGTTGTAGCGGGAGACGAAGACGCCGTGGGGGTGAATCAGGAAACGCAGCTGGCTGAGCAACACCTTCGTGGCGACCTGAAAGCGGAAGATCTTCATGCCACCGCTGGTGGAGCCGCTGCAGCCGCCGACAAAGGTGAGATAGAAGAACGCCATCACCGCCAGAGCTCCCCACTGGGTGTAGTCTTCGCTGGCATAGCCGGTGGTGGTCACCACCGAGACCACGTTGAAGGCGGTATGCGTGAGCGCCTCGAAGGGCACCTCGCCGCGCCAGACCCGATATAGCGTCAGCGCCAGCGTTACCACCACGAGCAAGGCCATCAGCCCCCGCACCTGCTCATCGCGCCACAGGGCCAGCGGTGTTCCGCGCAGACAGCGAATATAGAGCACGAACGGCAAGGCACCGCTGATCATGAAGAAGGTCCCCAGCCACAGCAGATGCGGCCGATCGGCGTAGACGCCGAAGGAGGCGTCGCTGTTGGCGAAGCCTCCAGTAGAGACCGAGCTCATCGCGTGCACCACCGCATCCATCGGCAGCATACCGCCCGCCCAGTAGGCCAGGGTCGCCGACAGCGTGCCGATCAGATAGATCCCCAGCGTGGCCTTGGCGATACCGCCGGTGCGCGGTATCACCTTGTCCGACCAGTCCGAGGACTCGGTCTGGAACAGGCGCATGCCGCCCACCTTGAGAAACGGCAGGATCGCAATGCCCATGACGATGATGCCGATGCCGCCCAGCCACTGCATCAGGCCTCGCCACAGCTTGAGGCCGTCAGACAGCCCCTGGATACCGGTGAGCACGGTCGAGCCGGTGGTGGTGATGGCCGACACCGACTCGAAGACGGCGTTGGTGAGCGACAGCTGAGGGGCACCGAGCACCAGGGGCAAGCTGGCGAAGCCGCTGATGCTCACCCAGCTCAGGGTGGTGAGTACGAACACCTGCTGGGTCTTCAGCGCTACCGGAACGCGCCAGGTCAGCCACCCGGCCACGAGAACCGCATTCAACACGATCAGCAGCGAGGCGCCGAAGGCCTTGGCATCGGCATCCTGCTCCCAGAGCAGCAACCCCCAAGGCAACAGCATGAACAGGGCCAATATCAGCCACAGCACCGACAGCACCTTGAGCACCGGCGCCCAGTCCATCGCCCAGCGCGTCACTTGTCTTCGCCGCACCATTCATTATTCCCTCGTGTGTCCATCGGCGGCCATCATAGTCCAAAGCCCGGGTCAGGGAACGCCATCGAGCCCCGGCCGGCAACATCGCTGTGAAGATGGGTGACAGAGCGCGCAAGGATAGCGACAATATTGGCCCTTTGACGTGGGGAGCGCTTGACCTCCATCATGCTTGACACCTTGCCCATCCTCTACCACGACGCACACCTGGTCGCCGTGCACAAGCCCGCCGGGCTGCTGGTGCATCGCACGGCGCTGGCCAGAGGCGAAAACCGGTTTCTGGTGCAGACGCTGCGCGACCAGCTCGGCCAGCGGGTCTATCCGGTGCACCGCCTCGATCGCCCCACCTCGGGGCTGATGGTGGTGGCGCTCAGCTCCGAGATCGCCGCCCGGCTCGGCGAGGCCTTCAGCCGCCAGCGGGTGGCAAAGCGCTACCTGGCGGTGGTGCGCGGCATCGGCCCTGACAGCGAGCGCCTCGAATATGCGCTGCGCGAGGAAGACGGCTCGCGTCCCAAGGCCGAGATGCCGGCCATGGCGGCCGCTACCGAGGTGCGGCGCCTGGACAGCGTGGAGCTGCCGGTGCGCGTCGACCGCTACCCCAGCAGCCGCTATTCGCTGATGGAAGCGCGCCCGCTGAGCGGGCGGCGCCACCAGATTCGCCGCCATCTGTCGCGCCGCGGCTACCCGATCATCGGCGACGCCAAGCACGGCAAGGGCGTGCACAACCGCTTCTTCGCCGAACAGCTGGACTGCGCGCAGCTGCTGCTGGCCGCGGTGGGCCTGGATTTCAAGCACCCGGTCAGCGGTGAGATGCTCAGTCTGAGCTGCGCCCTGGACCCGACCATGACCCGCCTGTTCGAGCGCTTCGGCTGGGCCGGCCACCTTCCCGGCATGCGGCGCGCCAATGCTCCAGGCAAAAGCTCTGAGCCATAGCGTCTGCTGCCCCCTTGACCGCACTGCCTTTTCCACGACATGCACGAGATACCATGACCGAAACCCTCGTTATTGACACCGCCACCGACGCAGATTACGACCTGCGCTTCGGCGGCATCCGCCGGCTGTACGGCGCGCGAGCCGCCGAGCGTTTTCGCCGCGCCCATGTGGTGGTGGCCGGCGTCGGCGGGGTCGGCAGCTGGGCCGTGGAGGCCCTGGCCCGCTCCGGCATCGGCCGGCTGACGCTGATCGACCTGGACGATGTGTGCCTGTCCAACGTCAACCGCCAGCTGCACGCCCTGGACGGCACCGTCGGCCGCCCCAAGATCGAGGTGCTGGCCGAGCGCTGCCGCGCCATCCAGCCCGGCATCGAGGTCGTCGCCGACGCCGCCTTCGTGACCCCGACCAATCTGGCCGAACGGCTGCCCGACGACGCCGACCAGGTGCTCGACACCATCGACAGCGTGGTGGCCAAGACGGCGCTGATCGCCTGGTGCAGGCGCCGCAGGCTGCCGATCACCGTGGCCGGCGCCGCCGGTGGCCAGACCGACCCGACGCGCATCCGGGTGGCCGATCTGACGCGCACCGTCCAGGACCCGCTGCTCTCCCGGGTGCGCGCCCGGCTGCGCCGCGACCACGGTTTTACCCGCGACCCGAAAAAGCGCTTCGGCGTGGAATGCGTGTTCTCGGACGAGCAGCTGGTCTACCCCGCACCCGACGGCGAGGTGTGCCACACCAAACCCGGCGCCGGCGAGTCCACGCGGCTGGACTGCGCCTCCGGTTTCGGCGCGGCCACCTTCGTCACCGGCGCCTTCGGCTTTGCCGCCGCCTCGCGCGTGCTGGCCAGGCTGGCGCGCGACGCCGAGCGCCGCTGACTTTCCAGTCGCCGCTGCACTCTTTTCTCACCCTGCCAAAACAGGAGCCCGCATGCGCAACTCACCGCCCGTCCCCGGCATCTACCGCCACTACAAGGGCGCACTCTATGAGGTGATCGGCGTTGCCCGACACAGCGAAACCGGCGAGTCGCTGGTGACCTACCGCGCGCTTTACGGCGACTACGGCCTGTGGGTGCGACCGCTTTCCATGTTTGTTGAGACGCTGGACGTCCAGGGCGCGGAGGGTATGGAAAGTCGGCCGCGCTTCGCCCTGGAAAAAGCCTTCTGGTGAGATGGCGGGCAGCCACTTCGGCTTGAGCTCAGTCCGCCTCGACCAGCGCCACCTCGGGGAAGTCGATAGCCGGACGGATCACATTGTTGAGCCAGTTGCTGTAGCTGTTCAGGCCCACCAGGGCCACCACTTCCAGCAGAGTGGCATTGTCGAAGCCGGCGTCTCTGGCCGCCTGAAGCTGCTCATCCGCGACGTGGCCGCGCTGCTCGAGCACCGCCAGCGCCAGGTCGATCAGCGCCTGGTCCTGGGCGTTTTCCGCCTGCCCCGCCTGGGCCTTGCGCGCCGCCTCGGCGCTCACGCCTGCCGCCCTGGCGCTCAGGGTGTGGCCGCTGACGCAGTAGTGACAGCCGTTGGCATTGGCCACGGCCAGCGCCAGCAGCTCGCGCTGGCCCGCGCTCAGGCGGCTCTCGGCCGTCATCTGCTGATCGAACGCCAGATAGCCGTTCAGCGCCCCCGCGTGATGGGCCATACCGGCAAAGAAGTTGGGCAGCATGCCGAGCCGCTTGCGGATCGCCTGCAGCGACGGCGCCGCCTTGTCGTCGGCCTGTTCGATGGTCAGCATGGGAAAACGTGACATGAAGCGCTCCTGATGTTTTATACTGAAAGGGTGTACAGAACTGTAGCTATACTATTCGCTACAGATCTGTAGCGTCAAGATTCGCTAATCCTGACCCGGAGAACCTCATGGCCCAGCCGCGTCGCGAACACCTGCTCAACGTTGCCGAACGCCTCTTCTATCGCGATGGCTTTCACGCCACCGGCATTGATGCCATCCAGGCGGCATCCGGCGTTGCCAAGACCACCATGTACAAGCATTTCCGCTCCAAGGAAGCGCTGATTCTCGCGGTGCTGGAGCGTGCCAGCGAGCGCGTTCGCAGCGAGCTGGAAGGGTTGACCGCCGCGGCGGCGGGCCAGGGCGCCGCGCGGCTGCAGCGCGTCTTCGACGATCTGGACCGGCGCTGCAGCGCCGACGACTTCAACGGCTGCCTGTTCAACAACGCCGCCGCCGAGTTTCTGCACCTGGATCGAAATATCCGCGACCTGGCGGTCGAGCACATGGCCTGGATGCGAGACTTCTTCTTTCGCCTGCTCGGCGAGGAGGGGCTGGCCACCGACCGCACCGACCTGCTGCTGGCTCTCTACGAAGGCGCCCTGGTGATTGCGCGCGTCGAGCAGCAAGGCGAGCTTATCGGCACTATTCAGCGCCAGCTGCCCGCGCTGCTCGGTGCCAAATAGAATCACCCGCAATACGGGGCGCCACTGTCACCATAACCAGACAGGAAGACGTGATCCCCGGCAAAGTTTATTGGAAGGCGCAACTGGTGACGACTAGTATGAGCCGACGAAGCATCTGGAATTCCTCGTAGAACCGGGAGATCACATGAAGCACAAACGATTGCGTACCTTAGGGCTGGCGCTGCTGGTTGGCATTGGCTCATTTGCCCTTGTCGCCTGTGACAACAACGAGGATCCCACCGCCGGGCCCGCTGAAGAAGCGGGACAAGAGATCGACCAGGCCACCGAGCAGAGCAGTGAGGCGCTGGATAGCGCCGCCGAGGAAGCCGGCCAGGCCATGGATAGTGCGGCAGACGCCGCTGGCGAAACCATGGATGACGCCATGGAAAGCGCAGATCGGGCGGCTGACAGCGCCGCCGAGCAGGCCGATGAAGCCATGGACGACGCCGCCGAGGCCATGGATGACGCCGCCGAGAATGCCGAGCAGACAGCCGATGACGCCCTCGACAGCACGGGTGAAAAGCTTGAACAGGCAGGCGAAGAGCTCGAACAGAAAGGCGAAGATATGCAGCAGTGATCCTTATCACCGCCGGTTGTGGCCGACGGTACCGCTGAAGACACCAGGGCCGGGCAATAATGTCCGGCCCTGGTATTTGAGTGCCTGAGAGCGGCGGTCAGTCGAAGGCTTGGGACGGCAGAATCGCCTCGACGTGCATCACCAGCTCCTCCAGCACCTGGCGCTGCGAGTCGCTCAGCTCCGTGTAGCCAAGACGCTCGATCTCGCGACCGAAGTCGGACAGGGTGAAGCCGGCCACCCGGGCATCGCGCAGCCGCTCCCAGCGCCAGGCATCCCAGCGCGCCTTTTCCTCTCCTTCCAGGGTTTCAGGGTAGCTGCGCGCACGGTAGCGAAACAGCATCTCCTCGAGGCGCGGATCCTGAAAGGAGAAGGTGGCGCCGACCAGATCCCAGGGATCGGTGGCGCGCACGCGCTCCATCTGGGCGCGGTCCGAGGCCGAAAAGAAGCCGCCGCTGTAGAGCATAAGGTCCGGGTCCCGGGGCGGCTCGGGGTGCGGCTCCGAGAACACCTCCACAGCGCGATCCGCTACGTCTGAATGCGCCCTGAGCGCCTTCCAGTGGCGCCGGCCGGCTTCAAGGTCCAGCGACAGGCGCTCGACGATCTCGCCATAGTCGCCGGCGCGCTCACCCGCCACGTCCTTGAGAAAAGCCACCGGCATCACTACCGGGCACTTGTTGATATGAATGACCTTGAGCGGGATGCGCGACTCGCCCTCGGCCAGGTCGTCATTGCTGACAAAGACGCGCTGGCGAATCTGCTCGGCGGACAGCGTCAGCAGCGGCTCGGGGTCGACCGCGAGATCAACGACGATCACGCCGTTGGGATTGGTCGGATGCTTGGCCAGCGGCATCACCAGCGCCGCGCAGCCGCGGCTGGCCGGATAGCGCCGCGAGATATGCAGCACCGGCGTCTG
>DATHXP010000311.1:0-11602 GCA_035459605.1 Halomonas sp.
GATACCCGCCTTGTACACGTAGCCGGGCACTGCGAAGCCCATGCGCGCGCCTTCCACGTTATTGCCTAGATCAATAATGGCGTTGGATTCCATCGCAGCGTCATAGATATTCTGCTGCGAGGGCAGCCAGCCACCCAGGAAGACATCGCTGTCGCCGGAGGTAAGGGTGCTGTAGCCCACGGTGCTGCTCAAGTCGAGCCGGTTGGCCTGATAGCCAAGCCGTTCAAGAAGCTGAGCGGCAATTTCGGTCTTGACCGTGACCCCCGGCCAGGGCGGGACCACGAAGTTGACCTTGCGCGCTTGGTCTAGAACCTCATCCTGTGTTTGGGCCTGTGCGGCCGTAGATACCACGGCTAGACCAATAGCTAGCAGGGTGTTGCGCAGCGCCGGTGCCAACCGATTCAGTGAAAACGTCGATGTCAACAGGGTCGGGGTCGTCATGAACACTCCTCGTTATTATGTGAGGCGCCAGCGCGGGTATAGTGCGCTGGCGCCGTGCTGCCTCCCACCCCATCAGGAGCAGGGAGACCACAAGAAAAAGTCAGTCTTCGGCGGCGATCTCGATCAGCACAGGCGCTCGGGCCTGGGGTACGGCGCGCAGGGCGTCAATCAGCGTTTCGGGCGTCTCCACGTGACAATGCGCGCAGCCAAAGCCTTCGGCCAGGGCCGCAAAGTTCGGCGCGCTCAGGTCGACGCCTTCGCGCTCGACACTATCGCTGTCCATGTAGCGGCGTATTTCACCATAGCCCTGGTTGTTCCAGATGACGACGGCCAGGGGCAGGCCAGCGTCGCGGGCGGTGGCCAGCTCGCTTAGCGTAAACATCAGCCCGCCGTCGCCGACCAGCGCGATGACCGGGCGCTCGGGAGCGGCCAGCGCCGCGCCCAAGGCGGCGGGCAGAGCATAGCCCAGAGTGCCGTAGCCGGTGGCGGCGTTGAACCAGCGCCGCGGCGCCGGCATCTCGATCATGTAGTTGCCGGCGTACACCGGGCCGGTGGAGTCGCCGACGATGGTGGCCTCCGGCAGCGCCTCGCGCATGGCGTTCAGCCACTCGGCGTAGGGCGCCACGTCCGGGCGCTCGCGCAGCGCCAGCGCCCGGCGCACGTCGGCCACCCGGGCGGCGCTGTCGCGCTCACCGTGACTGGCAGCGCGCTGAGGCAGGCGCTCGAGCAGCCCGTCGATGGCCTCGCCGACCTGGCTGACCAGCGCCAGCTCGGGCAGCCGATTGCGCGCCAGCTGCTGCGGGTCGATGTCCACCCGGATCAGGCGGCCCTCGAGCACGAAGCCGTCGTCGGCCACCAGATCATAGTCGGTTTCACCCAGCTCGGTGCCCAGCGCCAGAATCACGTCGGCCTGTGCCGCCAGCCGGCGCCCCGCCGGCAGGCTAGAGCAGTTGCCCAGATCCAGCGGATGGCCCTCGCCGAGCACGCCCCGGGCATTGATAGTGGTCATGGTCGGCGCGTCGAGGCGCTCCACCAGGGCGCGGGCGCTCTCCGCGGCGTCGGCGCAGCCGCCGCCCAGCAGCACCAGCGGCCGCTCGGCCTCGGCCAGCCAGTCGGCGGCCTCGTCCAGGGCTGCTCTCGAGGCGCCGGGAGGGTGGAAGCGCGGCACGCGGATCGGCGCGTCGGGGATCATCAGGGGCATCACGTCCAGCGGGATCTCGATATGCACCGGACCCGGCCGGGCGCTGTGAAACACCGCGAAGGCCCGCGCCATCACCTCGTCCAGGGCGCTGGCGTCGAGCAGAGTATGGCTGAACACACTAACGCCGGCCAGCGTCTGCTGCTGGCTGGGCAGCTCGTGCAGCCGGCCCTGTCCGCGCCCCAGGGTATCGCGGTGATTGACCCCCGACACCACCAGCATGGGCACCGAGTCCGCCAGGGCCTGGGCCATGGCGGTGGCGATATTGGTCATGCCGGGCCCGGTGACGATGAAGCAGGCCGCAGGCCTGCCGGTGGCCCGCGCGTAGCCGTCGGCCATGAATCCCGCGCCCTGCTCGTGGCGCGGGGTCACATGGCGCAGCCCGCTGGCGTCGAAGCCGCGATACAGCTCGATGGTGTGCACTCCGGGAATGCCGAACACGGTATCGATGCCGTAGGCGGCGAGCAGTTTGAACAGACGCTGACCGCAGCTGATCATGCGCGCTCCTCCGCCGCCGAGTCGTCCAGCGCCGGCGCGCCGCCGAAGGGCTCGCGGCTCATGATGCGCTCCACCATGGGGATGAAATGCTCCAGCGGCAGGGTGTCGTAGTCCGGGTCGAAGGAGCGCTGATCCCACTTGTCGCAAAAGCGCACGGTGCGCGCATAGGCCGGATGGTCGCGATACTGCTCGCGGGCCTCGGGGTCCAGACCGTAGAAGCGGCGATAGTGGTAGCCCTGGAACAGCTCGTGGTGGCGAATCATCCAGACGTTCAGCGGGTCGATGAAAGGCTCGAGAATCCCCGCGGCGATTTCGGCGTGGTTGGCCGGGGCCAGGTCGTCGCCGATGTCGTGGAGCAGCGCGCAGACCACGGTCTCCTCGTCGGCGCCGTCGCGCAGCGCCCGGGTGGCGGTCTGCAGGCTGTGCTCATAGCGATCCACCGGGTAGCCGTGGGTGTCGCCCTTGAGGCGCAGCAGGTGCTCGAGCACCCGGCGGCTGGCGTCGTTCTGGTACTTCTGGAAGTGCGCGTCGATGATCCGCCAGTCCTCGAGGCGGCTCTCGTCGAAGCGCTTGAAGGTGGCCTGCTGTGGCGTTGTCTGGCTCATTATGCGGTCTCCTGAAGCGGCGTGAGTTGAGCGCGCAGCACGCGGCGGCGGCTGGCGGTGCTGTCGCGGTCCACGTAGCCCTGGCGCATGTGGCGTATGCCGCCTTCCAGCTGAAAGGCGGTGCGCCCGTGAAATAGCCGGTAGTTGTCCATGATCAGCATCTCGCCGGGATCGAGCTTGAGATGCACGGTCAGCTCATCGGAGGTGATCAGCGCATAGAAGCGCTGGCGGGCGGCGTAGTAGCGCTCCAGGATGTCCGGGGCCAGCGCCGGGACGCGCTCGGTGCGGTTGGAGAAGCGTACCCGATGCAGCTGGCCCTGGCTGTCGAGCTCGATCAGCGGGCCCTCGCCTTCCAGATGGGTCGTCTCGTCAGTATAGAGAAACTCCGTGGACAGCTGCGTCAGGCAATCGTAGTCCTGCGGCGCCATCTCGCGCAGCCGCTGGGCGGCCCGGAAGCCGTCCACCAGGGTACTGTCGCCGCCGTCGGCGGCGTTGGTCAGGCAGTGCAGCCAGATATAGCCGGGAATCGGGTCGCGGTAGGGGTTGTCGGTGTGCGGCTCCAGGCCGCGCTGGGTCATGGTCAGATCAAAAGCCTGGGGCACCGATTTGACGTCGGCGATGCCGCCCCAGTTGGTGCGCCGCAGCGGGCCGATGCGGTCGATCAGCCCTTGCATGCCGTTTTCCTCGGCGGGCACACCGCGCACGCGCACGAAACCGTAGCGCTGCAGATCTTCCAGCATGGCCAGCAGCGCCGCGTCGCTTTGAAGCGCAGTGGAGAAATCCGCTTCAGGAAGCGACTCCAGGCTGGCGTCCCACAGCGTCAGCTCAGCCGGGAGATCGGTGTGCGCGGCTTCGCCGGCATCCAGCAAGGTGTTCACGTCAAACGCCGTGCGATGGCCGTCGCTGAAACTCAGCGCCAGGCGGTCGCTATCCAGCTCGACGCGCTCGATGGCCAGGTCCAGCGGCAGCTGGGCGGCCTCGATCAGGCGCTGCCCCGTCTGGATATCCAGGGTTTCGCTATCCGGGGCACGTTCGCGCAGCCACAGGGCAGCGAACTGACGCTCGCCGTCCGGGGTATGCAGGCTCAAGCGGCGCCCCTCGGCTTGCAGCTTGGCTTGAACGGAAATGGGCATGGGACAAACCTCCAGACAAAAAAACAGCGGCGATAGCAGCAGCTAGGCAACCGGCGTCGCCTTACCCTAGTGCTATACTGGTCGCGCAGTTTGATCTTTTTAGCCATATAGTTAATTTTTTTCGCATGTCCGAGCCGATATCCCTCCCCTGGCCCTATCCGCGGCCGGATCTTCCTCCGCTGCTCGCTCCCGACGACGCGGAGCACTGCGTGGATGTGTGGCTGCTGCCCAAGTTCTCGATGCTGACGCTGTTTTGCCTGCTGGAGCCCCTGCGGGTGGCCAACCGTTTCGGGCGCGGGCTCTTTGCCTGGCGCCTGCTGTCGTCCAGCGGCGAATCCGTGATGGCCAGCAACGGCGTGCGTATCGGCGTCAATGGGCGACTGGAGGGGCTGCACAGCAGCGAACTGCTGATGGTGGTGTCTTCCTACGAGGCCGAGGCCACGGTGACCGCCAGCGACCGGGCGGTGCTGCGTCAGGTCGTGGCGTTCGGGGGTCGCGTCGGCGGGCTGGATACCGCGCCGTTTATTCTGGCCCGGGCGGGCCTGCTCGATGAGCAGCCAGTCGCCCTGCACTGGGAAAGCGTGCCGGCCTTTCAGGAGGAGTTTCCCCACATCGAGGTCAGCCGGGAGGATTTCATCTTCGATGCGCCCTGTCCCACCGGCTCCGGCGGCGCCGCCGGTATCGACATGATGCTAGAGTGGATCGAGCGCGACTACGGCGCCGCCCTGGCGCAGGCGGTCAGCGGCCAGCTGATCCATCAGCGCGTGGAAGGCGCCACCCGGGAAGCGCAGCACCAGCCTCGGCAGCACCTGCCGCGCAGCGTGGCCAGCGCCCTGGCGATCATGGAGGCGCACCTGGGCCAGGCGCTGCCCATTCCCGAGATCTGCCGGCTGGTGGGGCAGTCCCAGCGTCAGCTGACACGTCAGTTTCAGCGCTGTTTTGGTGAAACGCCCAAGCAGTGCTACCTGGGGATGCGCCTGGACCAGGCCCGGCGTATTCTCACCGACAGCCGCTGCCGGGTCACCGAGGCGGCCCTGGCCACGGGATTTACCCACCTGGCCCACTTTTCGCGCGCCTATCAGGCACGCTTCGGCGAGCGCCCCAGCGCAACCGCAGAGCGGGGACTGTAATGAACGCTGGCACGCACCACTGACGATGAACGAACGGAGGCAATAACCAGTGCAGAGTCAGACTCATTCGGGGCAGGCAAACGCCGCGAGCATTCCAGAATCGGTGCGCTGGCGCATTCTGGTGGTGCTGCTGGCGGCCATCATCATGTCGCTGATCAGCGTCAGCATCGTCAACGTCGCCCTGCCCGCCATCCAGCAGGGGCTGGAGGCCAGCCAGTCCGACCTGCAGTGGGTGCTGTCCGGCTATGCGCTGACCTTCGGCGTGGTGCTGGTGGCGGCCGGCCGCGCCGGCGACATCATGGGGCGCGGGGGGATCTTCATCATCGGCGTCGCGCTGTTCACGGCGTCCTCCATTGCCTCGGGCCTTGCCTCGGACCCCACCTGGCTCAACGTCGCCCGCTTTACCCAGGGCGTCGGTTCGGGGCTGCTCAGCCCCCAGGGCGTGGGCATGATCCAGCAGTATTTCCGCGGCGCCGAGCGCGGCAAGGCGTTCGGCTACTTCGGCAGCGCGGTGGGCGTGTCGGTGGGTATCGGCCCCGTGCTGGGGGGTCTGCTGATCGAGCTTGGCGGCCCCGACATCGGCTGGCGGCTGACGTTTCTGGTCAACGTACCGATTGGCATTGCCACGCTGATTATGGCGTTTGCCTGGTTCCCCAAGCCGCTGTTCAACCGCGCCCCGGGAGCGACGACAAGCGCCTCGCAGCGGGCCCTGCGTACCACCCTGTATATGTTCCGCAAGCTGGACCCGATCGGCTCTTTGCTGCTGGGACTTGCCGTGTTCGCCATCCTGTTTCCGTTCATGGAGGCGCGATCAGCAACGCTCATCTGGCTGCTGCTGCCGCTGGGGCTCGCGCTCACCGCGGTCTGGGTGCGCTGGGAGCGCTACTATGCCCGCCAGGGGGGCAGCCCGATGGTCGATTTGAACATCTTCTCCACCCACAGCTTCACCAACGGTGCGCTGATCATGACGCTGTATTTCACCGGCATGACCAGCATCTGGGTGCTGGTGGCGCTGTATCTGCAGCAGGGCCTCGGCAAGTCCGCCTTCCAGGCCGGCTTGGTGGGCATTCCGGCGGCCTTCATTTCCGCCTATGCGGCCAACTGGGCCGGCCGGCGGGTGATGAAATATGGCCGCAAGGTGGTCATCGGCGGGCTGTTTTTTGGTATCGCCGGCGTGGTGGCAACCATCGCCGTGGTGCTGCTGCATCAGGGCGGCTATCTCAGCGTGTGGTGGATGCTGCTGTCGCTGTCGCTGATCGGCGTGGCCCAGGGCTCCGTGATCAGCCCCAACCAGACGCTGACGCTGGCCGAAGTCCCCCTGCAGTACGCGGGAAGCTCCGGCGCCATCATGCAGACCGGCCAGCGCATCGGCACCTCGATCGGCATCGCCGTGATCACGGCGGCGGTCTTCGCCGCGCTCAGCGTGACCTCCTGGCCGGTCGCCGTGTCGCTGGGCTTTGGTCTGATCGGGCTGGTCATGCTCAGCGCGCTGGGCGTCGCCTTCAAGGACCAGCGCGACCGGAAACGGGTACGTTTCACGAGCGGAGATATCCGGCGGGGCTAGGTGTCCGTCGGAACCTCCTCGGCGTCGTGGCTCAGAGGGAGTTCCAGCTGGGACGGCTCACTGGCGGCTTCCTCGGCCCAGGCGGTGCCGAGCGTCGCGGTGCCGGCGGGAACCGCGACGTAGTGACTGGGCGCTTCCAGCGTGCTGCTGGGAGGCTGCAGCAGCAGCGAGGCGCTGGCGGCAGCGACGATAACGGCATGGATCAGCGCCAGGTCCCAGAAGAACCCGGTCGGCCCCAGCCAGTCCATGAGCAGGCCCGCACTGATGGGGCCGAAGATGGCGCCGCTGCCCAGCGCCAGCACCAGGCTGCCGCTGGCCGCCACGATCTGCGGCGGCGTCAGCATGTCGTTGGCGCAGGCCAGAAACAGCGAGTAAAGCGTCAGCGTCGTGCCGCCCAGCAGCACGGCGAGCGCGGTCAGCGGGAGGGAGCCGCCGCCGCTGAGGGGGAGTCCGGCCAGGGCCAGCAGGGTAGCCAGCGCCGCGACAACCAGGATCACGTAGCGTCGGTCGCTCTTGTCCGACAGCTTGCCCAGCGGCCACTGGAAAAGGGCGCCGCCCAGGATGAAGGCGCCCATGAAGACCGCCACGCGATCGACGCTCATGCCGCTGGCGGTGGCGAAGACCGCGCCCATGCCGAAGACGCAGCCGTTGGCGATGCCGGTCAACAGACATCCCAGGGTGCCCAGCGGCGATATCCGAGAGAGGCGGCGCAGGCTCATTGACTCCGGCACTCCCGTCTCCGGCTGCGGCGTGTAGCTGATCAGGATGGGTATCAGCGCCAGCGATACCAGGATCGAGACGATCAGGAAAAGCGCCACCCCGCTGGGGTCAGCGGCGTTGAGCAGCAGCTGGCCGCCGCCCATGCCCAGGTAGCTGATCACCATGTAGAAGGCCAGCAGCCGGCCGCGCAGGTGGTTTTCGGCATGGCCGTTGAGCCAGCTCTCGGTGACCACGTAGAGCCCGGCGTAGGCGAAGCCGGTGATCAGGCGCATGGCCGCCCACACCCAGGGATCGATGAACAGCACGTGGATCAGGATGGCCACCGAGGTCAGCGAGGCCAGGGCAGCGAAGACGCGGATATGGCCGACATCGCGCAGCTTGCGCGGCGTCACCGTCGAGCCGGCCAGGAAGCCGACGAAGTAGGCCGACATGACCAGCCCGGTGACGGTATCGCCGAAGGCCTCCTCGGCGGCGCGCACGCCCAGCAGGCTGCCCTGCAGCCCGTTGCCCAGCATCAGCAGGCCGATACCGAGCAGCAGCGCCCAGAGGCTCCAGGCCGCGGATAGGGTGGTGGGCGCCCGGGGGGCGGGGGGCATGGCGGCCTCCTTCAATCGTGCGGGCTCAGGCCTCGGCGGTCAGGCGGCGGCGACGGCGGGCGCGCTGGATCATGCGATAGCGCGAGCGCACCTCGTCGCGCTCCATGTAGCAGCCCTGCAGCCAGCGATGGCCGGAGCTGCCTTCGAAGGCGTCCCGGGCGTGCAGCAGCCGGCGGTTGTCAAATATCACCAGGTCGCCGGGCAGGTAGGTAAAGCGCTGGGCGAAGCGCGGCTCCTTGAGCAGCCGCTGCACCTTGATTAACGCCTCATAGGCCGGCTCGATGTCGTCGAAGGGCGCCATCAGCGGGCCGCGCAGGAAATCGGCGATGCGCACCTCGATCAGCCGGCCCTGGTCGTCGAGCTTGATCATTGGATCAAACCATACGTAGTCCGTCACCCTGGCGGTATTGGCGTAGCACCACTTGACCCGAGTCAGGGTGGCGAAGGCCTCGGGGTGCGCGTCGCGCAGCGCCTCGGCGATGGCGAAGCCGTCCATCATCACCGCCTGGCCCCCCTCGACGCTGTTCTCCAGGCAGTGCAGAAACTGCAGCCCCGGCTGATATTCACGGGTGGGCAGGTCCACATGGGGCGGCAGAGCAATCGAGGTATAGGCGTTGGAGTCCGGGTCGGGCTTGGCCTTGACGTCGAACAGGGTGCCGAAGTTGGTGTCGCGCATGGGGCCGATGCGCTCGGCGATGCGCGCCAGGGTGCCCGGCTCGGTGGGCAGGTTGCGCAGGCGCACCAGGCCGTGGCTGAGCACCGCCTCCAATGCGCTTTCAAGCAGCGACTCGAACGCCGGGTCGTCTTCGGCCTGGGTGTCTGTATGAGTGAGCCAGCCGCCGGCGTCCAGGCTGATGGGCTCGGCCTGCTGTTCGCCGGTCCAAGTAGTCACCGCCACCAGCGGCGCGTCCGGCGCCTCGGTATTGGAGTAGTCGTTGGCGCGCAGCCAGCCCGGGTGAAAGCGCAGGGTGCGGTTTTCCGGGGCAAAGGTAACACTCAGTGCGCCTTGCTCGTCCAGCGCCGCCGCGCTGATGGTCGGCCAGGCGCCGAGGCTTGAAAGATCCAGAATGCGCTCGCGGGTGGCGGGGTTGACGGTGGTCTCGTCGGCGGCGTTCTCGCGCAGCCAGACGCTGTGGTAGCGGCTCACGCGGCCATCCTGCCAGCGCAGCTCCAGCACGCGCTCGCCATGACTCACGGCGCTGGGCAGCACCTCGATGGGCCAGGCGTCATAGTCCGGGGTAAGGGGCAGACGTTCACTCATGGATGGCGCTCTCTCTTGGCTGACGGGGATGAAATCAGCCCCAAGGATGCCTATCCGGGACGGCCGGAAATGTACGCAAGGCGACACCCGCTAGACAGTTGGCGTCATCGTGCGATGTCACCGTGCAGAGCCGCGATGCTCCCGAGGGCGAACGCCGTACCGGCGTTTATAGGCCCGCGAGAAGCTGGAGGCCGCGCTAAAACCCGTGGCCAGGCCGATGCTGAGGATGTCGCGGTCGGTTTCTTCGAGCAGCTGACGCGCGCGGGACAGGCGCAGCTGCAGGTAGAAGTCGCGCGGCCGCTGGCCCAGCTCCTGCTCGAACAGGCGCTGCAGCTGGCGCAGCGAGATGCCGATTCGCGCCGCAATCTCGCCAAGCGGCAGCGGCGCCTCGATATGGCGCTCCATCAGCGCCACCGCCTCGACCAGGCCGTGCCGATGGGTGCCCAGCCGCTGGGTCAGGGCCAGGCGCTGGGTGTCCTGGGGGGTGCGCATGCGCGCATGGATCAGCTGCTCGGACACCGCCGTGGCCAGGTCGGCGCCGTGGCGGCGGGCGATCATGGCCAGGCTCATGTCCATGGCCGCGGTACCGCCGGCGCAGGAAAAGCCCTCGGCGCTGATCTCGTAAGGCGTTTCGACGGCGTCAATCTGCGGAAAGCGCTCGCGGAAGGCCGGCAGGCTTTCCCAGTGCATGGTGACGCGCTGGCCGCCCGGGATCAGCCTGGCCTGGGCCAGGATGACGCTGCCGGTATCGATGCCGCCCAGCACGCAGCCCCGCTGACGCAGCGCGTGCAGCCAGCGGATCAGCCGGCGGCTCAGGGTCGCCTCCGGATCGAAGCTGGCGCAGATCGCCAGGCTGGGAAGCACCGGCGCCGTGTCGATGGCCGCATCGGCGAGCAGCGTCATACCATTGCTGGCGCTGATCGGCTGGCCGTCCTGGCTGATCACGCACCAGCGAAACAGCTCCCTATCGGCGATGCGATTGGCAATCCGCAGCGGCTCCACGGCGGAAAAGAACGCCATCATCGAAAAGCGCGGCAGCAGCAGAAAACCGATGGGCTCGGGGCAGGTGCCCGAGTAGTCCAGACGCATAAGAATCCCGTTGGCGACTGCGGGCCTCCCAACATAGCACGCCGTAGCCCAGGCTGGGGCCAACCGGGGATTTGTGCCACCATCGTGATCTGAAGGCACCACGGAGTCCGCCATGCTCGAGTTTCGCCATGTCCACAAGACCTACACCACGCCCCAGGGGCCGCTGAAGGTGCTGGCGGGCGTGGACCTGCAGCTGCGCGCCGGGGAGAGCCTGGCGCTGATGGGCGAGTCGGGCAGCGGCAAGTCGACGCTGCTGCATCTGGCGGCGGGACTCGACCTGCCCGATCGGGGCGTGGTGTGCGTTAACGGCCAATCGCTTGCCAGCCTGGACGAGTCCGGCCGGGCGCGAGTCAGACGCGAGACGCTCGGCCTGGTGTTCCAGCAGTTTCATCTGGTGGCGAGCCTCAACGTGGCCGACAACCTGCGCCTGCAGGCGCGCCTGGCGGGGCGCGACGATGCGGCCTGGTCGGCCCGACTGATGGAGCGCCTGGGGCTGGCCGGGCGCGAGCGCGACTACCCCGAGCAGCTGTCCGGCGGTCAGCAGCAGCGCCTGGCCATAGGCCGCGCCCTAGCGCCGCGTCCGGCGCTGCTGCTGGCCGACGAGCCCACCGGCAACCTGGACGAAACCACCGCCGAGACGGTGCTCGAACTGCTGCTGGCGCTGGTCGCCGAAAGCGGCAGCAGCCTGCTGATGGTGACGCACAGCCCTAAGGTGGCCGCGCCGCTGGATCGCCGCCTGCTGCTGCGTCATGGTCGGCTGCTGGAGGAATCCGCCGCGAGCAGCCCCCTGGAGAGCCGCCTGCCATGCGCCTGATCGGCGTGGCGCTGGCGACGCTGCTGTCCCACTATCGCCGCCATCCCGGCCAGCTGGCCATGCTGCTGCTGGGGCTGTGGGTCGCCGGGGCGCTGTGGAGCGGCGTGCAGGCCATCAACGCCTCGGCGCGCGACAACTACGCCCGGGCCGAGGCGCTGCTGGGCAGCGGCTTTGACCGCCTCGAGCGCGAAGACGGCCAGCCGCTGAGCCGGGCCGACTTCGTCCGGCTGCGCCGCGCCGGCGTGCTGGTCTCGCCGCTGCTCGAGGGCGAGCTGGCCACCGACGACGGCGAGACACTCACGCTAATTGGCATCGACCCGCTCACCCTGCCCGCCGACAGCAGCCTGGCGCGTGCCGGCAGCGGCGGCGACCTGCAGGGCTTTCTTGTCTCGCCCTGGCAGACGCGCTTGGCTCCGGAAACCCGCGCTCGGCTAGAGACTCAGCCTACCGTCAACGGTGGCACGCCACTGCCCCCACTCACTGAGGCGCCCGCGCTGCCGCCCAATACCCTGGTGGTGGACATCGCCGTGGCCGCCCGGCTGCTGGAGGCCGG
>DATHXP010000312.1:0-2416 GCA_035459605.1 Halomonas sp.
CATGGCGTCAGCAGCCGATAGCAATCGCAAGGTCAAGCTGTATCGCTGGAACTGGGCCGGCAAGAGCCCCAAGGGGCGCAGGATCAAGGGCGAGCTCGTTGCCAGCACCAGGGCCGAGGTGGAGAAGGAGCTGCTTGGCCAGAACATCGCGATCACCCGGGTGGCGCGCAAGAGCTTCGGCGGCGGCATGGGCAAGGTCAAGCCCCGCGACATCATGCTGTTTGCCCGCCAGATGGCCACCATGGTCCGCGCCGGCGTGCCGATCATGCAGGCGTTTCAGGTGGTGGCCGAGAGCCAGAAGAAGCCGGTGATGAGCAAGCTGGTGCAGGATCTGATGGGCGACGTATCCGCCGGCGCCAGTTTCGCCGAGTCGCTGAGGCGCCACCCGCAGCATTTCGACCGCCTGTTCTGCAACCTGGTGGATGCCGGCGAGCAGTCGGGCTCGCTGGACGCGATGCTGGAGCGGGTTGCCACCTACAAGGAAAAGCTCGAAGGGCTCAAGAGCCGGGTCAAGAAGGCGATGATCTATCCGGCGGCGGTGATCGTGGTGGGGGTGGGCGTAACGGGGCTGCTGCTGGTCAAGGTGGTGCCTCAGTTCGAGAGTCTGTTCAGCGGCTTCGGCGCCGAGCTGCCGGCCCTGACGCAGATCACCGTCAACCTCTCGAAATGGGCCCAGAGCTACTGGCACTGGGTGGTCGGCAGCGTGGTTGTCGGCCTGCTCCTGTTCTTTCAGGGCATGAAGCGCTCGGAAAAGTTCGCCTTCAACGTGCATCGTCTTGCGCTGAAGATTCCCGTTCTCGGCATGATTTTGGACAAGTCTGCCGTGGCGCGCTACGCCCGCACCCTGGCCACCACCTATGGCGCCGGCGTGCCGCTGGTGGAGGCGCTGACCACGGCGTCGGGCGCTACCGGCAACCGCGTGTATGAAAAGGCCGTGCTGGAAGTCCGCGAAGATGTGTCCAGCGGCCAGCAGCTGCACTTTGCCATGCGCATGGCCGAACAGTTCCCGCCGCTGGCGGTACAGATGGTGGGCATTGGCGAGGAAGCCGGCTCGCTGGACGCCATGCTCAACCGGGTGGCGGACTACCATGAAGAGGAGGTCGACAACATGGTCGACAACCTCACCACGCTGATGGAGCCGTTCATCCTGGTGTTCCTCGGCGGCATGGTGGGCTTTCTGGTGGTGTCCATGTACCTGCCGATCTTCCAGCTGGGCGACGTGGTGTAGCGCTATGTCGATGCGGGCATCGGCGGCGCGATGGGGGCGTTCATGGCCTCGACGACCACCGGACGCAGGCGGTGCACCAGCTCGCGCACCGACACGCGCTCGCCAAAGTCCTTCTCGGCGATATCGCGCAGGGCGTCCAGCCCCGAGAGAATAAAGATCACCGAGCCGAGCATGAAGTGCAGCCGCCAGAAGCGCTCGGTTTCCGGCAGCTCGGGCGTGGCGCGGCGCAGCAGCTCGGTAAAGCGCGTGAACAGATCGCCGTACTCCTGCTGAAGATAGCGGCGCAGATGCCCCTGGGCCTGGCTGTAGGCCAGCCCCAGCAGGCGCATGAACACCTTGAGGCTGTCGCGCTCGGCGGGAATTTCGAGCACGGTGCGGGTCAGGGTTTCCAGCAGCGCTTCCAGCGGCACGGCGTCGCTGGTGTCGCGATACCTGGCTTCCAGCGCGTCCAGGGCGGCATGAAAACTCACGGCAAAGGGGTCGAGATAGCGGGCAAACACCGCCTGGATCAGCGACTTCTTGGAGCCGAAGTGGTAGTTGACGGCGGCGAGATTGACCTTGGCCTTGCTGGTGATGGTGCGCAGCGACGTTTCGGCGAAGCCGCGCTCGGCAAACAGCACCTCCGCAGTATCCAGAATGCGGGTAACGGTATCAGGCTGGGCCATAGTGGAGGTTCCAGAATTATCGAGGAGAGACACAAACATTTGTTTTAACAGGGCCAGAGTGTAAGGCAGCCGTGAGCAGGGCTCAATATGCGATGCCGATGTGCGTTTCAAACGATGCGATGTTTTAAACGCCTCGGGGCGGGCGCAGCTGCAAGCTCTCTTGCGAACAGGGAAGCAGATTATTACTGGATGCATTACCATGCTGTATACTTGATCAACACACGGCAGCGTTTCATCAACCGCACCATCCACCAGGCCCTGCACGCTTGCCGCTTACCCGCCAGGAGGTCGCATGCCCCGTCCCCTTACGTCGCGCCAGCAGAACGTCTATGACTTCATCATCAAGACCATCAACGACATGGGCTATCCGCCCACCCGCGCTGAAATCTCGCGCGCGCTGGGGTTTCGCTCGCCCAATGCCGCCGAGGAGCATCTGCGCGCGCTGGAGCGCAAGGGCGTTATCCGCATGATTCGCGGCACCTCGCGGGGGATTCGCCTGCCCGCCAGGGAAGCCGACGCCCAG
>DATHXP010000313.1:0-1972 GCA_035459605.1 Halomonas sp.
CCCGACGCCGACACCCTGGTGGTGTATGCCAAGACCGATCCGGACGCCGGCTCCAAGGGCATCACCGCCTTTATCGTCGAGAAGGGTTTCAAGGGCTTCTCCACCGCCCAGAAGCTCGACAAGCTCGGCATGCGCGGCTCCAATACCTGCGAACTCGTATTCCAGGAGTGCGAGGTACCGGCAGAGAACGTGCTGGGCGAGGTCGGCAAGGGCGTACGCGTGCTGATGAGCGGCCTCGACTACGAGCGCACCGTGCTCGCCGCCGGCCCCATCGGCATCATGCAGGCCGCCATGGATATCGTGGTGCCCTATATCCATGAGCGTAAGCAGTTCGGCCAGTCCATCGGTGAGTTCCAGCTGGTACAGGGCAAGGTGGCCGACATGTACACCACCCTCAACGCCTGCCGTGCCTATCTCTACGCCGTGGCCGCCGGCTGCGACCGTGGCCAGACCTCCCGCAAGGACGCCGCCGGCGTCATCCTCTACTGCGCCGAGAAGGCCACCCAGGTGGCACTGGATGCCATCCAGCTGCTGGGCGGCAACGGCTACATCAACGAATACCCCACCGGCCGCCTGCTGCGCGACGCCAAGCTCTACGAGATCGGCGCCGGCACCAGCGAGATCCGCCGCATGCTGATCGGCCGCGAGCTGTTCAACGAATCCGTTTAACCTAAGCCGTAAGCTATAAGCTGTAAGCTGTAAGTGACTGCAAAACCGGGTTTTCTTACAGCTTCAGGCTTACCGCTTACAGCTCCCCGGAGGGGTACATGGCAATCCTGCAAACCCAGATCAATCCGCGCAGCGAAGGCTTTCAGGCCAACGAGACGGCGATGCGCGATGAGGTGATGAAGCTGCGTGAGCTTACCGCCGCCATCGCCCAGGGCGGCGGCGAGAAGGCCCGCGCCCGTCACGAGAGCCGCGGCAAGCTGTTCGTGCGCGACCGTATCGACCACCTGGTCGACGAGGGCTCGCCCTTTCTCGAGTTCTCGGCGCTGGCCGCCCATGAGGTCTACGACTCCGCAGTGCCCGCCGCCGGCGTGGTCACCGGCATCGGCCGCGTCTCCGGCGTGGAGTGCGTGATCGTCGCCAACGACGCCACCGTCAAGGGCGGCACCTACTTCCCGCTCACCGTGAAGAAGCATCTGCGCGCCCAGGAGATCGCCCGCAAGCATCGTCTGCCCTGCATCTACCTGGTCGACTCCGGCGGCGCCTTCCTGCCCCGCCAGGACGAGGTCTTCCCGGATCGCGACCACTTCGGCCGCATCTTCTACAACCAGGCGACTCTCTCCGCCGAAGGCATCCCGCAGATCGCCGTGGTAATGGGCTCCTGCACCGCCGGCGGCGCCTATGTGCCAGCCATGGCCGATGAGTCGATTATCGTGCGCGAACAGGGCACCATCTTCCTCGGCGGCCCGCCGCTGGTGAAGGCCGCGACCGGCGAGAGCATCAGCGCCGAGGATCTGGGCGGCGCCGATGTGCACGCCAAGAAGAGCGGCGTGGCCGACCACTACGCCGAGAACGATGCTCACGCCCTGCAGCTGGCCCGAGCCAGCGTGTCACGCCTCAACTGGCAGAAGCGAGGCCAGCTGAAGATGCAGGAGCCCAAGGCCCCGCGCCTCGACCCCAGCGAGCTCTACGGCATCGTCGGCACCGATCTCAAGAAGCCCTACGACGTGCGTGAGGTGATCGCGCGCATCGTCGACGACTCCGACTTCGATGAGTTCAAGCGCTACTACGGCGACACCCTGGTCACCGGCTTCGCGCATATTCACGGCCATCCGGTGGGCATCGTCGCCAACAACGGCGTGCTGTTCTCCGAGAGTGCAGTGAAAGGTGCGCACTTTATCGAGCTGTGTGCCCAGCGCAAGATTCCGCTGATCTTCCTGCAGAACATCACCGGCTTTATGGTGGGCTCGAAGTACGAGCATGAGGGGATCGCCAAGCATGGGGCCAAGCTGGTCACCGCGGTGGC